>JAVVFP010000101.1:6460-8555 GCA_032250495.1 Bacteroidota bacterium
TTTTTTGAGACAGTTCTGCACGCTGCCCGGCACGTTCGTGCTCACCCCCGGCCGAGAATCCCCTCCGAAACAGCACAAAATACCCATTTCCCTTTCTGGCATCAGATTTGTATTCCAAATGACAGCACATTGAACAGGAGCTGTCATCATGAAAACCCGCACGTTACTCCTTCTTCTGACCTTCGTTCTTTTCACCGCCTGCGATCACGACGGCGAGGAAATCATCTACGTCGACGATATTCCCCCGCTGCCCCCGGTGGGAATCGTGTCGGTATCGCTCGACAACGCAGTGGAGCTCTCCTGGTACGAGAACCAGGAGGCGGATATCGCGGGCTACAACGTCTATGTCAGCGACCGCTACAACGGGAGCTACGATTTGATCGGCAGTACGCGAACCGCGACCTATCTCGACCGCGGCGCAACCAACGGCATCACCGCGTATTACGCCGTCACCGCTTACGACGTCCGTGGCAACGAAAGCGACCTGAGCCGCGACGTGGCCTATGACACGCCTCGTCCCGAGGGACGGGGAGTCGTCATCACCGATCGCTATTTCAACGCCGCACGCGCCGGCTACGACTTTTCCGAATATTCCGTGCTGCACTATGACACGGATTTCACCGACGTCTTTTTCGAAACCGCCAGCAGCGGCGCCCCCTTCCTGGTCGTATGGGACGACACCGACATACAGGACATGGGATATACCGCGAGTATCGATGAGATTTCGAGCGCACCCGCAGAGGGCTGGAATCCAACAGGCGACGCTCTGGTCGTTCGCGGACATACCTACGTCATCCGCACCTTCGACAATCACTACGCGAAAATCCGCATCGTCGAGGTCGGCAGCAACAGTATCGTCTTCGACTGGGCCTATCAGGTCGCCACGGGTAACCCGGAGCTGATCGTCGGCGGTGGCACGACGCTGAACAAGCGCGCGCGCAGCGGCCTACGAAATCGCGGTGACGCGCGCCGGCACTGACCCCTGCGCACGACAACAACAGCTATTCATCAATCACCCCAAGGAGGCAGGCCATGAAACGCTTTTTTCTCATCCTCGCTGTCAGCCTGGCACTGATGCCGCTGCTGAAATCGACGGCGTTCGGCCGCCCCTTCTCCGGAATCCGTCCCGTCGTCAGCAGTGATCACGGACTCCATGTCGATCTCTGGACCAACCGCGACCAGGACGAGATCTACGACGTCGACGAATACCTCGAAGTGTACTTCCGCGCGAACAGCGACTGCCATGTCAGTATCTACCTGATCGACACCGAGGGACGAACGGAAATCATCTTCCCGCGCTACCCCGACGACGGCTTCGTTTTCGGCGGCACCACCTATCGGCTGCCGGACTACTACGACGATCTGGACCTGCGCCTTCGTGGTCCCCACGGCGTCGGCTACCTGCATGCCGTGGCCTCCCGATCCCCGCGACCCTTCCGCTTCGGGGTCCTGCACGGCCGCTACCATCTCCGGCTCGACCCTGTCGAGGGCGACCCCTTTCTCGCAATCAACGCCATCAACAGCCGGCTGATACCTGTCCATCACATGCACGCCAACGCCACGGTCTCGTTTTTCGTGGGACGCCGCGTGTGGTACCCCCGTTACATGTGCTACGACTGCCACGGCCGCGCCGCTTCCTTCGATCCCTATTACGACTCCTGTCCCCGTTACACTGTGCGCGCCACACGCAGTTTCGATTACTGGTGGGGATATGACTATCACCCCGTGCGCACGCGCCTCGTATTCGGCGGCCCGTTCTGGCGCTTCGAACTGCGCGCCGTCCCCGTCCACCGGCACCGTTACGTCGACTGCGCCGTCGGGTTCGGCAACTACCGCCCCATGCGCCCGATCTACCGGCCCCATACAAAGGTGGTCTATCGCTCGCCCGTGCAGAAGACCCGTCACCGCTACAGCCGCGAGTACACTCCTCTCAGCTACCGGGAATCCGCCGTGCGGCGCAGCGGAAACACCCGCAGTATGAATGGCGTCAGCAGGTCCTCCTCCGGCGTCAGCAGGTCCTCCTCCGGCGTCAGCAGGTCTTCCTCCGGCGTCAGCAGGTCTTCCTCCGGCGTCAGCAGGTCTTCCTCCGGCGTCA
>JAVVFP010000102.1:0-8531 GCA_032250495.1 Bacteroidota bacterium
AGCGCGCGTAGAGCGTGGACAGGCTGCGCGTCACCGCGGCCAGCACGTCATCGATGTCGACGAGTCTTCCGCCCTCGAGCAGCAGCGAGGTCGGCGCGGTACGGAAGCCGTCTTCGAAACCGCGCTGGTTGACGTTGATGCCGATGCCTATCACGGCCCAGGCACGGTCACCGAGACGCCCCGTCTCGGCCAGGATGCCGCAGAGCTTCCTGCCCTCGACGAGGACATCGTTCGGCCATTTGAGTCGGACCGCGGCGGGGAGAAATTCTTTTGCGGCGCGCTGCACCGCCAGTCCCGCGAGCAAAGGGAGTGCGCCCCACTCTTCAGGACTGCGCTCCGGGTAGAGGATATAGCTCGCCAGCACGCTCTGTTCCGGGGCGTCCACCCACCGCCGGTCGAGGCGTCCCCTCCCCGCCGTCTGATGCCGGGCGCTGACCAGCGTGCCTTCCGTGGCGCCTTCGCGTATACGCCCGCGCGCCGCCCGGTTGGTCGAGTCCACTGTATCGAGTCGAATATGCGGTGTTCCGAGCATGGACATTTCTCCTTTGTGCACCGAAATCTACACGCTGTCCCGCTTCAGGGCAAACGCAGCCGGAACTTGTGCGCAGAATTCGCACATTTCGCATGCATATTCCACCTTCTGACTTGTTTCCACCTTGATTTTTACGCATGATTTGGAGTAGTTTTCCATCTGTACCGGATACCGGATCTCATTGTCCGTCGCGGGGGTCCCTGTCCCACTTTTCCACCGACCCGGAAATCACAATTTCAATTCATATACGATAACAGCTGTTATTTCAACTTCGAGGTATTTTATGAGAAGAGCTGTGACCGCTTTGCTGCCCGCAGTGCTTTTCCTGTTGCTGTTCGGAAATTCGACAGTGCAGGCACAGGTGTTCGGCGCAGTCATTTATTCAGGCGACAACAGCGCGGACATCGCGATGTTCGACCTGACGAATACGAACTTTTCCAAGGTCGAGTTCTACCGCGGTGCCAAGCTGCTCGGCATGGTGACGCTCAACGGGAACGACGGGAGAATCGTGACCGACTACGGCATCATCAAGGGCAACTCCTACCAGTACCAGTACCGTGCCTATCGCACGGCCGGTGGTTTCCAGGACGGCAATCTCGCCGGTTATTCCTTTTTCCTGGGTGGTGACATCCAGGGCATACTCACGCGTCCCGACACCATCAACATGGACACCGACCTGATCGATACCGTCGAAGTCTGGCCGGGCGGACACCTGCACTTCGCCAGTGGCGCGGACGTAAGCTGGTTCCTCGGCACCGCCGGTACCATCAGCGCCTTCAAGGTGTACGGCAGTGACGACGTGACACTGCAGCCGCACGGACAGTTCTCCGCCTCCGGTGGACGCATTTACGATCTGAATGTGCCGCTCTGCGGCGGAAAGATGGGACCGCTCAAGGATTTCACCTTCGTCGGTTCCGACGTCATCATCACGAGCGATATCGAATCGCATTTCGACAACGTGACGCTGGACTGGGTGACCGACAACCAGCGCAACGACTACGCGTACATCCGCCACTATGCGAACAAGATTTTCGCCAAAAACTGCCTCCTCACGCATGAAGGACAGTTGTGGGGCGTGCAGGAAGCGGACAACATGCGCATCGTCGAAAACGCGACCATCGTCGTCAGCAACATCACCAATTCGGAAGTGGACAAGGGGCAGATCACCATTCAGCCCAAGAACGTCCCCACCAAGATGGAGCACTGCAACATCATCGACGGGAACGTGACCATCAGTAACGAGACGGTGATCCGCTACAACACCATCGAGAATTTCGGTACCATCAACATCTCCCCCTTCGCCGGCGGCTTCGATCCCGCGGACATCGACGGCGTACATATCAACTTCAATCACTTTGTCCGCACCGGCGGACAGATCGGCAATGTCTCGAACTTCCAGGCAGATTCCATCGACGTACGCCGCAACTACTGGGGACAGTGCGAAGGTCCCAAGCCCGGCGAGCGCGCCACCATGGGCAAGGTCTACCTCGATCCCTTCCTGCGGGCAGAATACCCGGAAGCCAGCTACTGGCTCGAACTGCAGCCGGACAAGAAGAACGTCATCGCGAACGACGAGGATGAGATCATCTTCAGTGCGCATCTCTTCAATACGCTCACCATGGCCGATTCCGCCGGCGTGGAAATTCGCTACCGCGTCGTCATCGTGGGCGACACGCTCATGCAGGGCACGCTGGTGACAGATGCCAACGGTCGCGCTTCACTGGCGATCCGCATCCCCCCGAAGTATTCGCAGACCACCGGCTTCTCGGTATTCTTCGAAACCGACCTGCAGTGCATCGAAAAGGCCTTCTTCCTCGGTGTCGAGGAGCAGACCGGTCCCGATCTCGAGATCTACCAGGCCGAGATCATACAGGTACTCAATTCCTCCGACAACATCGCCCCGAACAAGGCATTCGCCGTCAAGGCCACCGTGTCCACCACGGAATCGATCAGCACGCCTTTCAAGGTGCAGGTCGAGGCGAACGGGAACACCTATGACACGTTCCACATCTTCGACGCGGATTTCCTCGGCATCGACCACCAGTTCGAGAATCCCCTCACGGAAGTCGACCTGCCGCGGGGACAGCCCATCGTGATTTACTTCCTCGTCAACGAGCTCGGTTTCGACGCGGGAACCGTGGAAGTCTCCGTGACCGTCGATCCGACGGACGCGCAGAATCCGAAGGGCCGCGTCGAAGAGGCCAACGAATTCAATAACACCAAGGTGATCTATTCCACCGCCGTCGCGACCGCGCTCGGCAATGAAGGTGAACCCGAAGTCAATGTGCTCGTGCAGGGCGCGGACGGCTACCCGGGCGGCGGCCTCAACCGTCTGATCAGCTGGGCCGACAGTGCGGCGAACTTCATGCACAAGACCTGGCCGATCAAGGATGGACAGGCGCAGTTTACGACCGCACCCGTGGTCGCGGACTACAGCTATATCGGCGCTGCCGATACCCTGCTGAACGAAACCTGGCAGCCCTACCTGATGAAGGCCTACAAGGAGATGCGCCGCGCCAATCCGGCCTACGACCGCTACGTGATGGCCGTACAGCCCCAGTGGTTCGGGACGCGCCTGGACAAGGAAGAATTCAATCACCGCGCCTCGCAGACGCTTTCGTGGTCGGGTATCTGGGACTTCATGGTCTCCAGCGCGGATCACTGGAAGCACGGCGTGCATTCCCTCGGCCACAGCTTCGGCCTGCGCCGCGACGATCTCGATCCCGACAACGTCGAGCAGCGCGAGCAGTATTTCGACAACTTCATCGGCATCGACGTCATGGACGGCATTGACGTGACCGGCGGCCGCATCATGTGGGCGGGCATCGACAACAAGGTCTCCCGCCGCATGCGCGTCAAATGCTTCATGGGAAGCAGCCAGCTGCCCTCGTCCTCCTTCGACTACAACCTCTGGATCTCGGATGTCGAATACTCCAAGCTCTTCACCTCCATGGAGAAGTTCACGGCGGAGAAACGCTCCCTGAGCAAGACCGGCACCGTCGAAAAGGCCCTCTTCATCGAGGGGAGCGTCGACAGCACCACGAAGGCCTTCGACTTCGGTCCCTGGATGCGCCTGGCCGATGCGACCGTCAGTCCCATGATGGACGCGCAGTACGCCACGCACACCTTCAAGGTACTAGACGGTGGCGACCAGGAAATCGCCACGTATCTCTACCACCCGACCTTCCGTGCGCTCGGTCTCGACGAGGTGGACGCCGCCACGGGACCGGACCCGAAGATGGCCAGCGAGTACTTCGCGTTCGTCGTGCCCTGTCCCGATGAAGCCGCCCGCGTGGTGGTCGAACGCGACGGGAACGTGGTCGCGGAGCGCACGATATCCGCCAGCAAGCCGGTGGTGAGCATTGATTTCCCGAAGAACAACGCGGACGTCAAGAGCGAGAAGTTCCAGGCCGCGTGGAGTGCGACGGACCCGGACGGCGAAAGCAAATTCTGGTATACGGTCTGGCTGAGCACCAACAACGGCGGCAGCTGGAAAATGACGCAGTATGAATCCCTCGCGGAAGCCGATTCCATTATCGGACAGGCCAACCGCGGCGGATACCGGCTGCGTGTCGTCGCCAACGACGGCGTGAACACTTCCGACACGGCCGAGGTCGCCTTCAGCATACTGACCTCCACCGAACGCATACCTTCGCCGGCCGCCTTCGAACTGCGGCAGAACTACCCGAATCCCTTCAACCCGTCCACTACACTGACGTTCACCATCCCGGTTTCCGGTGATGTGTCGCTCGACGTGTTCGACGCACTCGGACGCAAGGTTGCGACCGTGGTGCGCGACTACCGCTCGGCGGGCACCTATCACGTCGCCTTCGACGCGGCGGAGCTTTCCAGCGGCAGTTACATGGCCGTCCTTCGCTCCGGAACGCAAACTGCCAGCATCAGGATGACGCTGGCACGTTAACAATCCGCGTGACGAAGCGTTTCGTCCTCAGCGTCCCTTCGCCTACCGGCGGAGGGACGCTTTTTATTATTCGCCTTCGATCAGGTCGTAGAGGAAGCGCAGCAGTCCGATCACGTTAATCCCGCCGCCGTAATTGCTGTTCTGCCGCCAACCGGACACGCCATCATAGCTGCGGAATGCGCCTTCCACCGCGCTGCGCTGCCGATTCCACGACGGGTTGATTCCGTTGGCCAGCATGCGGTCGAGGTAGAGGTCTATTCGCTGCACGGTGTCAGGCGCAAAACCCTTTCCCGCGATCATTTCGCGGAGCACCGTCTCGCGGAACTGCGGGTACTCCTCGAGCAGCCGCGTCAGCTCCGCGTACGCCTCCTCCGGCGTCCAATCGCGCTCGAGCGGTGTGGTGGGAAGCGAGAACGTCTGCTCCGCCTCGCGTTCGCTCTCCTGCACACGCGGCACAGACAGATCGGGAAGCAGCGGCGCCGACGGCACCCGCGTTTCCATCAGCGGTCGCGGCGGAGCAGTGGTCGATATGGCTTCGTTGCGGCCGGCAGGAACTTCCGTCTCCCGCAGCGCTGCGGGAGATGGCTTTTCGAAACGCAGTTCCACTTCCGTTTTCTGCTTTTCCGGCGAGGGCAGGAAAAAAAGAAGTGTGATGGCGAGGAGAATCGCGTGGAGGAGGATGCTTGCCGTCCAGGCATAGCTGTGGTCACGGAGAAACGCCCGTCGCTCCAGTCCGGCAGTGGACGTATTCGCCTCTCCCGGTTTCATCGCGCTTCCATGCCCGTCCCGAATATCCTGTCCCCCGCATCCCCGAGACCGGGGACGATATATCCCTTTTCGTTCAATCCCCTGTCCATCGCGGCGGTATACACGGGGACGTCGGGATAGCTGTTCTCCAGCATGCGAACCCCTTCCGGCGCGCTGACAAGAGAAATCAGGCGAATATCCTTCGCTCCGCGGGCACGCAGCATGCGCAGGGCCGTCACGGCGCTTCCACCCGTCGCCAGCATCGGGTCGAGCAGGAAAACGACTGCCGCCTCCAGCGAGGCGGGATACTTGCCGTAATACTCCACCGCTTCGAGCGTTTCCTCGTCGCGGTAGAGGCCCACATGTCCGACACGCGCCTCCGGGAACATGTCCAGAAAGGCTTCCACCATACCCAGGCCGGCCCGCAACACGGGGACCAGGATCACGGGTCTGGCAAGGACGCTGCCCGTGGTGGACTCGAGGGGCGTTTTCACCGGGCGTTCTTCGGTCTGCAGATCCGTGCTCGCCTCGTAGACGAGAAGCTGCGAGACGCGACGCAGGGCACCGCGAAAAGCGACCGAGGAGGTCTCACTGCTGCGGAGTATGGTGATTTCTCTCCTTACGAGCGGATGATTCGAAACATGTGCCATGCTGCCTCTTGATGGTGTATCCCCCGGAAACATACGAGTTCGCCTCCCGTGTGACAAGGCGGGATAAAAAAACGCACCTTTCACGATGAATGGAAAATGGCTAGATTTCGCAATGCAGCAATCCGAGTCGTATATGGACAGGGAGGAAATGACGCGCGAGAAGCGGCGTGTCGCCATGACATCGGTGGTCGCTGCCATCTTTCTCACCGCGATGAAGCTCGCCGTCGGACTGTGGACCGGGTCGCTCGGCATCCTTTCCGAGGCCCTGCACAGCGGACTCGACCTCCTCGCGGCGACCATCACCGTGTTCGCCGTCCGCATCGCCGATCGTCCGGCGGACGAGGATCATCAGTTCGGGCACGGCAAGATCGAGAATCTCAGTGCGCTGCTGCAGACACTGCTCCTCCTCGTCACCTGCGTCTGGATCCTTTACGAGGCCTGGGAACGGCTCAGCGGGGACACCGTGCACATACAGGTGAACTTCTGGGCCTTCGCCGTTGTCATCGTTTCCATCGCCGTGGATTTCTCCCGTTCCCGCGCATTGATGCGCATCGCCCGGAAATACAACAGCCAGGCGCTGGAAGCGGACGCCCTGCATTTCCGTACCGATATCTACAGTTCCTCTGTCGTTCTCGTCGGACTGGTTTCCGTCATGATAGGCTTCCCGGAAGCGGACGCCATCGCCGCCGCCATCGTGGCGCTGATTGTCATCTGGATCAGCGCGCGTCTCGGCAGGCAGACCATCGACGGTCTGCTCGATCGCGTACCGGACGGCCTGCAGCGCACGGTCGAGGAGGCCGTCGGCGAAATCGACGGCGTGGAAAGCATACGCAGTCTTCGGCTGCGTCCCTCGGGCGGCACCGTATTCGTCAACCTCGTTATCGGCATTCAACGCACGACGTTTTTCGATCGCGCGCATGCCGTCGTCGACAATGTGGAGGAAAGCGTCCGTCGGGCCCTGCCACGTGCCGACATTCTCGTACATGCGGAGCCCGTGGTCGGTGTGCGGGAAAAACTCTCCGACAAAGTGGAATGGCTGGTCCGACAGTCAGGACTGACGGCGCACAATATCGCGATTCTCTGGGTGGACGATTCCTACGTGATAGAATTCGATATCGAGTACCCGCAGGGCACATCCTTCGAGGAAGCCCATGATCTCGCCACCGAGGTGGAAGTGCGCATCCGTGAGCATATCGCCAACGTCCGTCACGTGCACATCCACCTCGAAGAGGATACGGTCAGCGCGCTCAACGCCCGTGACATCAGCGCCGCCGAGACTGCGCTGCTGCAGCGCTGCGATCAATGCCTGCGTGCGCAGGTCGAGGTCCTGGACGTACGCATGCTTCGCCTGCTCGCAACCGAGAACGGACTGCGCATTTCTGCAACCGTCGCGCTCTCCCGCTTCTACACGCTCGCGGAAATGCATCATGTCGTCGATCGCCTCGAAAACGGTCTTGCGGCGCTCGATGGACGCATCGACGACATCTTCATTCACGCGGAGCCCGCGGATCCTTCCTGACCCCGGTGCATCGCGGCGTATTTCCCGCGGAAATACAGCAGTGGCGCCGCATCTTCCCGCAACGTATTCATATCCAGCACCTCCGCGAGAAAAATCGTGTGATCGCCGCCGTCGTAGGTCGCGACCACGCGCGTATCGATATGTGCGAGGGAGCCCAGGATGACGGGACAGCCCGTATCACTTTCCCGGGTTTCGACATGATCGAAGCGTTCCGCGGGCGGAGCGCCGGAAAAGACGGTGGAAATGAGCCGCTGATCCTCGGCAAGGATGTTCACGGTAAACACCCTGCTCGCCATGATGAAGTCGTGGGACGTGGTGTTTTTCGCGATGTTGATCTGTATCAGCAGCGGATCGAGGGAAACGGAGGTAAAAGAGTTTATGGTCAGTCCGAAATATTCATTGTCATGCCGCGTGGTGACCACTGCGACGCCGGTTGCGAAGTTACCGAGTACCTGTCGAAACAGCATGCTTTTTTCTGTCATCGTGCTTTCTTGATTGTTCGAGACAAGAGGCGCACGACGCGCGTGCGCTCTATCCCATACAAATATTTCTCCGTTTGGGTTCAATGACAGCGGCACATGCCGCGTTTCCCCGCATCGGGGGAGCGCCTGCATGTGCCGCCGTCGAAGCCTGCCGCCGTCACCGAAGCCTGCCGCGGTCACCGTGCGACGACCGGTCGCATAGTGGGAATGCGGAGGCGGTCATCGACCTTGGATTCTGCGCGTCAGAGGTCGAACTTGATGCCCTGCGCGAGAGGGAGCGTACTGCCGTAGTTGATCGTGTTGGTCTGGCGGCGCATGTAGGCCTTCCAGGCATCGGAACCGGATTCGCGGCCACCGCCGGTTTCCTTCTCTCCGCCGAAGGCCCCGCCGATCTCCGCGCCGGAAGTCCCGATGTTCACATTCGCGATGCCGCAGTCCGAACCGGCATGTGAAAGGAAAATTTCGGCTTCCTGCAGGTTGTCGGTGAAAATCGCGGAGGACAGTCCCTGCACGACGCCGTTCTGCAGTGCGATCGCCTCGTGCACGTCGCCGTCGTACCTGATCAGGTACAGGATAGGTGCAAAGGTCTCCTCCTGGACGATTGCGAAGTGGTTTTCCGCTTCGATGATGGCCGGACGCACGTAACAGCCGGACGCGTAGTCGTCGCCTTCCAGTATCT
>JAVVFP010000714.1:0-1523 GCA_032250495.1 Bacteroidota bacterium
AACGCCGACCACCGCCTCTTCGGCATCAGGAAAAATCAGCGGATAAAGGGTCATCCCCGGGAAGTTTTCCAACCAAGCCATGTCAGTACACCCTGAGTTCGCGGTAGAGCGTGTCCCGCTCCACCGGCAGCTTTCCTGCCTTGCGGATCAGATCGCAAAGCTGTTCTTTGGCGAGAGCCTGCGGCGAGTCGGCGCCGGCGTCATGGCCGATCTTCTCCTCGACCACCGTGCCGTCGAGGTCGTTGACCCCGAAAGCCAGCGCGACCTGGGCGATCTTCGCGGCAGCGGAATCGACATCCATTCCCACAAGAAAGGGGGTGTACGCATCGATTCCCCGATACCACCGCGGCGGCTCAGGGAACTCGTCGCGCAATACCTCTCCCTCTGCGCGGCGCAGCGGGGAGTGGACAATGCGGTCGGACTCATGGTGCGACGGCGGGGCGTGCGTGCGCTGCAGACCGCGGTGCTGCTGCAGCGATGCATCGAGCAGAAGCGGATCGCTGTGATCGACTATCAGAAACAGGAGGGAGAAAAGGAACGCGGAAGGGAAATCGCGCCGCTGCTGCTATTCCAGAGCGACCGCTACTGGCGTGTGCTCGCCCTGAACGACGGACGCATCAAGCAGTTCCATCTCAACAAGATCGAAACCGTCTCTCCCAGCAGGAAACGATTCCGCTCCGTCCCGGCCGCGGACATCGAGGCGCTGTTTCGGCATTCGTTCAAGAGCTGGATCGGCACGGAAGAATTCCACATCCGCCTGCGCCTGTCCCCGGTCTGGGCCCGGCGCCTGAAACCGCGACAGCTTTTCGAATCACAGCTGGTGACGGAAGGGGCGGACGGCTCCGTCGTCCTCGAGGCCTCGGTGAACTCCCTCGATGAAATCGCGTCCTGGGTCGTCAGCCGCGGAGAAGGCGTGACCGTGCTCGATCCCCCGCAGCTGCGCGACAAGGTGATCGCCCTCGCCAAAGGGGTGCTGCAAAACTATCCGGGATGAGCACGCAGATCCGCCGCATATCGGCAACCTTCTATGGGAACAACCCCCTGCCTTCTCCGCATACATTGCTCCTGCAAGTCCCACTGCGTAGGATGGATCAGATGATACGAACCAGCCGGCTTCCCCTGTTAATCGACACCCGGGAAGGAAAAACGCCCCGCGTGAAACGGGGCGTTTTCCTCAGCAGGGGGGGGGCTACTTGAGAATGGTCATCCTCCGGGAAAGCACTGCGCCGTTCCACTGGAGCTGATAGATATACACGCCTGATGGAAGAGCCCGGGCTTCGAAGGTTACCCGATGCGTTCCGGCGGACTTCGTTTCGTCCACCAGTCCCGCGACCTTACGGCCGAACAGGTCGAAGACGACAAGCTGGACGCGGCCGTCCTCGGGTATGCTGTAAGTGATGGTGGTTGTGGGATTGAAAGGATTGGGATGGTTCTGCGACAGCGCGAAGTCCGCCGGCGACGCAGCATCGTCCGCATCGGACTTCGACAGTGCGCAGGGACCGAGTTGATCTCCGTGCGCCAGG
>JAVVFP010000716.1:0-1522 GCA_032250495.1 Bacteroidota bacterium
CTTCATGAGCACGCTGCGCAGGACGGTAGTCCATTCCGCGTCCGCTTCGATATCGGGATAGCGCGCGGTGAGCAGGGCGGTTTTTACGCGCAGCTTGCTGAGGTAGAGTGGATTTTCTTTGTCGTTCATCGTCTCCGCGAAGAGGGCATCGGAGCGCGCGGAAATGTCGCTCGCGCTGCGGGGACCGTTGTCGGGGAAGAACACGACGATGTCCAGTGACGGCTCCAGCACAAGGGCCACGCGGTCGGAGGTGCGTATCAGCTCGCTCCAGTCCAGCGCAGCGCGGCGGCAGCGCCGCAGTACCGGGCCCAGTCCGGTATCGCCGCGCAGCGGCAGCATGCGCAGCGTCAGCCACAGCGCCGCGGCCGCGGCGCCGGCGCGCGAGCATTCGAGACTGATTTCGCCGAGGTGCAGGTCGTCGGAAGTGAAGTAGGTGTAGGGGGAGTCGTGTACGTAATGGCGTCCCACCGCAGGATCGCGGAAGAGCACGCAGCCGCAGCCGTAGGGCTGCAGTCCGTGCTTGTGCGGATCGACCACGATACTGTCGGCCTGTGCCATGGCGGTGAACACCGCGGCGTTCACGCCGTCGGCGCTGTCGTCGGCCACGAGGCGAAAGAAGCCGCCATACGCGGCGTCCACGTGCACGCGGAAATCGTGCCGCACGCCGAGTTCGAGGATGCGGGGCAGGGGATCGAGCGCGCCGAGCGCCGTCGTGCCCAGCGTGGCCACCACCGTACCGATGTCCTCGGACAGGCAGAGCTGATGCAGCGCTTCGGTGTCCATGCGTCCATGACTGTCCGACGGCACTTCCACCGCACGCAGTCCCAGCACCTCGCACATGCGGCTGTGCGTGTAATGCGCCTGTTCGGAGAACGCGACGGCGCGTTCTGGATGCTCGCGCCGCGCCACCCACAGGGCCTCGAGGTTGGCGATGGTGCCGCTGCTGGTCAGGTGTCCGAGATGCTCCGCGTAGCCGTACATGCGCGCCAGTTCTGCGGTGAGTTCCTTTTCTATCTGTCCCGTTGCCGGACCGCCGTCCAGCGCGTGGTTGTTGGGATTGATCAGCATGGCCGCCAGGTAGCCCAGCACCGCGGCCTGATGCGGCGGCTTGAGCATCTGTCCCGCGTACATCGGGTGAAAGAATGGGTAGTTGTCCCGCAGCCGCTCCTGCAGCGCAGCGACACCTTCGCGCAGCGCCGCGCTGTCCACGGCGAGAGAGGGATCGTGGTGATACGGCAGCCAGCGCGCCTGGAAATCACGCTGTCCTTCCACGATATCGGTGAGCAGGTCGGCGAGTTGATCGAGCATTGATTGTTCCTTACTGGAGGGATACTGCATGAAGCAGAAATATAGGGAAAGTCGAAGTTGCATTCCTGCGTTCATCCAAGCTAAGCAGCAAAGGGACAAACGGCATTCTCGGCTTCAACAAATGTGCAATCGAGTTTATGTTTGTGCTCATCAGTCGAAAAATATAGCGTCTGGTACGATTATTCTTGACATTATGGGGGGGGGGGGGATATTG
>JAVVFP010000715.1:0-1522 GCA_032250495.1 Bacteroidota bacterium
CTTTCGACGTTATTCATTGTTTCCCTGATGCTGGGCGCATCGTCGCTGCTCCGTGCACAGGATGCCGACAGCACGGAGCTGGTCGCCTTCAGAATGCTCGCGCGCAGCGCCCCGGACTCGGTCGTCCTCCGCTGGGGACTCGACTCCTATCCCGCCTGGAAGTCGGCGGGACGCGCCGGTTTCGTCGTCGAGCGTGCGGAAATCCGCGGAGATGCGAACAATCCCCAGCCCTTCACCTGGACGAGGCTTACGCCGACACCGGTGCGTCCTTTCACCATCGAGGATTGGCGCATGCGCTTTCCACCCGAGGATTCCCTGGCCGGCGCCGCGGTGCAGGCGCTGCATGGACAGGCCGTCGTCACCAGCGGGGATCCCTTCGGGTCCATCGTGGAACTGCATATGCAGCAGCAGAACCTGATGGGCTTCGCGCTGCTGCTCGCGGATCTGCGTGCCGACCTCGCAGCGGGACTCGGACTGCGTTACGTTGATCGTGACGTGCAGCCGGGGAAGGGGTACATCTACCGTGTCTTCGTGGCCACACCGATCCCGGATTTCCCCCTCGATACCGTGACCGCCATCGCGATTACGAAGCCGGCAGCACCGCTTCCGGCAATCGCCTCCCTCTACGCGGAGGAGGGCGAAAAACAGGTGGTCCTCAAGTGGGACCGATACGAGCATCTCGAGCGCAGCTACGGCGGGTATATGATCGAGCAGTCGACGGACGGGGGAAATACGTTCTTCCCGCGCAGCGACATCCCGTTCATGCCGGTCACGCCGGAGGGAGAGGACGCGCTTCCCATTGTTGAATACAACATCCGCCTCGAGCGGAACTATCAGTCCGTGTGGTATCGCATCCGTGGCCTGACCGCGTTCGGGGAACTCTCTCCGCCCGGTCCCGCAGTGCTCGCCATGGGACGCGACCGCACTGCGCCGAAGCAGCCCGCCATCCTGCCGTACGAAATCGTGAACGAAACCTCGGTGCAGCTGCGCTGGGAACTGCGCGGCGCGCCCGACGCGGACCTCGACGGTTTTCTCATCGCGAAGAGCGTGTCCCCTGACGGACCGTACGATCCGGTCAGCGATCTGCTGCCTACAGGGGCGCGCAGTTACGTCGATGCGGACGTGCAGAATCTGCCGGCACATTATTACGTCGTTTCCGCCGTGGATACGGCCGGCAACAGCCGCATGTCCGCCCCCATACTCGCGCTTTTCCCCGATTCCATTCCGCCGGCCATCCCCTCCGGCCTGCACGCGGAGATCGATTCCAGCGGTGTGCTGCGTCTCGCCTGGGCACCGAACACGGAGGCGGACCTGCAGGGATACCGCGTATTCTATGCCAACGATCCCACCCATGAGTTTCAGCAGCTGACAACGAAAATCACGACGGACACCGTGTTCGTGGACACATTGACACTGAAGACGCTGTCCGAGGAAATTTATTACAAGCTCACGGCGCTCGATTACAATTTCAACCATTCACCGTTCACCGAAGCCCTGATGGTGGAGAAGCCGGATATCGTTC
>JAVVFP010000717.1:0-1520 GCA_032250495.1 Bacteroidota bacterium
CATGTCCACCACGACTTTGAAAAAGGCGGTGGGAACGGCGACGTTATTTTCGCCGAGGACGTTGTAGAGCACCTGCCGCGGTGTCTCGGGCTGATTGAGGACAGGGTCTTCGAATTCACGAACTGTGAAGACGGGACCGGTGATCACGGTGACATCCCCGCGACGTTCGGCGAAATCGCGAACGGCCTTTTCCACGCGCAGCCACACGCTGCTGTTGTATCCCCCGCCGATCTGCGGCGCCACATTGGTCAGGAGATTGCTCTCGCGTTCCGCTTCCGCGCTCCAGAGCATATCGTCCGCCGGAGCCAGATGTCCGCGGGCGTAGCCGTCGCCGACGACATTGTAGTCCCCGTTATAGGCGCGACCGTCCACATGCACCGCGGTGTCGTCGTCGAAAGAATCCGTGCGTTCAAAACTGTCGTCCAGCGAGGATATGCGTGTCATGCGGTACTGCACCCAGACCGGAATCCTGAGCCGCGTGTCATAGCCGACGACATACCCCCTGCGGCGCAGCACCACGAAACTCACGGGTTCCCCGATTTCCAGGTGATGGAGCGTTCCTTCCCCGCTGTCTGCCGGCAGCAGCGGATCGTCCGCCGCTCCGTGCACGAGCCGTACCACGTAGCGTGACACCCAGCCCGTACGTCCCCCATCGAGCTGCACATGGTAATGCGCGTTCGTCTGCGCGATGGTGACGGTATTGAGCTCATCCCCCGCCTCCATGCGAAGTATCATTTCCGCCTCGCCGTCCGGCGCCGTGCGCACGATGGCATTTCTGCTCGCCACCACATGATAGTCCTGCGCCTGCACGGCGACCGCGAAAAGCAGGAAAAAGAATACCTGTATCCATATTTTCACCGCGTCATCTCACTTGCTGTTGGGCATTTCGTTGAATCTCTGTTTATCCTTCACGGCGCTGTTCCGGATATCGAGCACATCGTGGAACAGCTTGATCGAGGCCTTGCTGCCTCCGGCGATCACCGCGGCGGTGACGGCGATTCCCACCTTGCTTGTCGCTTCTCCAAGTAAAATGATACTCACCGCGTCAAAATCCCAGTGCCAGCACACGACAAGCGCAACAATGAAGGTGAGCACTTCCTTCACCGGGTAGCGCTGTCCGGCGAGGGGATCGCCCGGCGGCGGAATTTCCTCCCGTTTCTTCTTCTTTTTTTTCTTCGTGTCGTCCTCTACAACGGCTTCGGGTCGCTTCCGGGCGACGCGGACATCCTCGTAGCGTCCTATCCACCAGCGGGACTCGAACACGATGGCCATCGCGCGTTCGATGATAAAGGAAAGCACGACCACGCCGACCAGCGCCTCGAAGGTGCGTTCCCAGTCGAGATGAAAAAGGTTTGGATCCATGGGGATTCCTTCCGGTCTGTTGTGCGTGAAATGGACGCCGCATACCGTCCTTATGTCCCCCTGCAGACATGCAGCGCGATACGCGGCGCATCGTCCTGGAAACACGCGTGAAGCTGAACAGACGGTATGTCGACGAAAACCTCTGCCGTCCTGCACGC
>JAVVFP010000103.1:0-8494 GCA_032250495.1 Bacteroidota bacterium
CGACAGGCGGAGAGGTCCCCGCTTCGCGGGGACGCGTGGATGTCGCTTCGCGACATGCGTAGGTGCTCGCCTCTGGCGAGCACGCGGGGACGGCGCTTCGCGCCGTGCGTGAATACTTTTGCGTCCCGCGCCAGCGGGACTCACGCGCCGCGTCCCGCGAAGCGGGACGAGGCTACTCTCTCGTTTTTCCGAGCAGGCGGAGTATTTCGAAGTACAGCCACACCAGCGTGACCATGAGCGCGAAGGCGCCGTACCATTCCATCTGTTTCGGCGCGCCGGCGGCGGAGAGGCGTGCGATCAGGTCGAAATCCAGCACCAGGTTGAGCGTGGCGATGCCGATGACGACGAGGCTGAAGCCGATGCCCAGCACGCCGCCGTCATGCACGAAGGGAATGCCGATGCCGAACATGCCCAGCACCCAGGTCAGGAGGTAGAACACGGCGACGCCGCCGGTGGCGGAAATGACGCCGATGCGGAATTTCTGCGTGACCGGGATGAGTCCCGCCCGGTAGGTGACCAGCATGCCGACGAGGATGCCGAAAGTGAGCACCACGGCGGGAACGACGATGCCCGGATAGCGGGCCTCGAAGAAGGCCGAGAGTCCCCCGAGGAACATGCCCTCGAGAAAGGCGTAAATCGGGGCGCTGATCGGTGCCCACTGGGGACGGAAGGCCGTGGCGAGTGCGGCGATGAGTCCGCCGACCAGGCCGATGATCATTTTTCCGGACATCCCGCCCGCCGGCGCGGCCCAGCTGACGTCCGTCCATGTCCAGCTTGCCCCGAGAAGAAGTATGAGGAAAAGGAGTCCTGTCTTGTTCAGGGCCCCGTTGAACGTCATTGTTTCCTGCGCGGAAAGTTCCGCCACGGCGGACTCGAATCTGCGCTGATTGAGAAAGGGGTTACCGGACTTCATGGAAATGGTCTCCGTTCATTGAATTCTTTACCTGAGACATGAACACCAACCGGCTCCGCGGAGTTCTCGGTCAATTGCCGATCGGGGGATGTCCTTCGGGCATTTCGTTCAAGGGTTCCTGCGGGGGATTCACCGGGGGATGTCCCTCGGGGAAACTGCTGATCACTTCCGGCTCCTTGATCGTCGCCTCCTTCGGTGGAAGGAACATGTCCGCTTCCGGCGTGAAATCGAGGTCGAGGTCCACCGCCGTCATGATGATATTCTCCCCGCCCATGACCACGTCCATTTTCATCGTCAGTCCGTTCCAGAGCGCAACCGTGATGCCGCCCATGCCGAGCTCGTACACGTCGCACTCGCGGTCGAGTATGGTCTCGGTGCCGACCTTGCTGCCGCCGCCGCGAAGGATGAAGGACGCCTGGAAGTCCTGCTTCTCCTCCTCGGTGAAATCCGCCACCAGGCGCCGGATGCGCGAGGTGTCGAAGCTGCTGCGCACGCCTTCCATGGTGGAGAGATCGATCGACCACTGCACCGTGTCCGACGTGAGATCGAGCTGGTACACGTTGCGCTGCTGTCCCTGGAAGCTGAAGGACATCGAGTCGAGCAGCGCCTGGTAAATGCCGTAATTCGCGATGGTATGCGTCTTCGTACCGGACGCCCCGCCGCTGTATTCGTAGCTGATGACGGCGTTCTGCACACCGTACAGTTTCACGGGGGGCGGAACGGTGGAGAGTTCTTCGCCGCTCTCGCCGCCACCGCAGGCGGTGAGGACTGCAGCGAGCATGAATACACTGATAATAATCTGTCTGCGCATGTTTCTGTATGCTCCGATGGGAAAATATGATGAGTGACGAAAAATCCGGTGGGAGTGTGTGGGCAGTGAGGGATTCGAACCCACGACCTTCTGGGTGTAAACCAGACGCTCTGAACCTGCTGAGCTAACTGCCCGAATCCGTAATATAACAAATTGCAGATGCCAAATTGCAAATTGCAGATGCCGGATTGCAAATTCCAGATCGCCGGATTGCAAATTCCAGATCGCCGGCTTGCGAATTGCAAATTCCAGATGAAAAGAAGGAATGAAGGAAAAATGAAAATATGCATCGCGGTGGCATCTTTCCTTCATTCCTTTTTTCCTTCTTTCTATCTTTTTTTGCAATCTGCAATTTGACATCTGACATCTGACATCTGACATCTGACATCTTCAATCGGCCTGCCCCAATGCGAACAACCCTTTCCATTCTGCTCACCTGCCTGTTTCTCCTGGCCTCGTCATCGATATCAAGCGCACAAGAGGCCGACTGGCGCACCGATTTCGAAAAATCGGGGGGCGTGGCGTCGCCCGATCATGACGAGACCATGCGCTACCTGCGCCGGCTCGACAGCGCGTCCCGCTGGATCATGTTGACCAGCTTCGGCCGCACGCCGCAGGGACGCGACCTCCCGCTGCTCATCCTGGCGAAGGACGGGGAGTTCACTCCCGCGGAGGCGCAGGCGTCGGGGAAGGACATCCTGCTCATACAGGCGGGCATACACGCGGGGGAGATCGACGGCAAGGACGCGGGTATAATGCTGCTGCGGGAAATCGCCGTCACGGGATCGCTGTCCCGCCTGGCGGATTCCGCCATCATCCTATTCATGCCGATATTCAATCTCGATGGACATGAGCGGCGCAGTCCCTACAATCGCATCAATCAGAACGGACCGGAAGTCATGGGCTGGCGCAGCACGGCACAGAATCTCAACCTCAACAGGGATTACATGAAGGCCGACGCGCCGGAAATGCGCGCATGGCTGCGCTGTTTCAACGCCTGGCTGCCCGACATGCTCATCGACTGCCATGTCACCGACGGCATCGATTTCCAGTACAACCTGACCTACGCCATGGAAGTGCACGGCAACATGGCGCCGCCCGTCACGGCTTGGGAGCGGGAACTGGAGCAGTACTGCATCGCGGGCATGGAAGAGCGCGGCGATCCGGTGGCGCCCTACGCCTGGCCGCGGGAGCGCAGCGATCTCAGCAAGGGACTGGTGGACTGGGCGAGTCCCCCGCGCCTGAGCACGGGCTACGCAGCCGTGCGCAACCGCGCCAACCTGCTGATCGAAACGCATATGATGAAACCGTACGCGGATCGCGTGACCGCGACCTACCGCATGCTGCAGCTGGTACTGCAGTTCGTCCGCGATCACCCCGGCAGCCTGCGCGCTGCCGTCGACCGCGCGGAGGCGCAGGACCTCGTGCGCTTCGCCAACATGGACACGACCGGCGTCGCGCTCGCCTTCCGTTCGGCGGGCGGCACGCGGAACTTCCGCTTTCTCGGTTACGCCTCGGAAACGGTGGAAAGTCCCGTCTCCGGCGGGACGTATGTCCGCTGGGACCGCAACCGTCCCATGGAAGCCACCATTCCCCTGCTCGACGATGTGCAGCCGACGGTGACCGTGCAGCCCCCCTTCGCCTACCTCATCCCACAGGAGTGGCGGGACGTGATCGAGGTGCTCCGCCTTCACAATGTGCAGCTGCACCGCCTCACTGCGGAAGTCACCCTGGTGGTGGAAAGCACGGTATTCTCGGAACCCGAATGGCGGGACACCCCGTACGAGGGACGGTTCACCGTCACCGCGCAGCAGCGCAGCCGCGTCGACACGATGACGTTCCCGGAAGGAACGTACGTGGTCAACATGGCGCAGGCCTCCGCGCGCGCGGCGCTGCACCTGCTCGAAGCGCAGGCGCCGGACAGCTTCGTGTACTGGGGATTTTTCAACGCCGTGTTCGAGCGCAAGGAGTACTTCGAGGATTATGTCATGGAAGCCATGGCGCCGGACATGCTGAAGGCGGATCCCGTCCTGCGCGTGGAATTCGAGCAGCGCCTTGAAACGGACAGCGCGTTCGCCGCTTCCCCGCGCGACCGCCTCATGTTCTTTTACGAGCGCTCACCGTACTGGGACAGCCACAAGGATGTCTACCCGGTGCGCCGCCTGCTCAGGCCGCAGCGTCTTCCGATGAGAAGGGAATAGTCCCGCTATCGCGGGACGCGGGGGCCTCGCTGGCGCTCGGCGCGGGGGTTCGCCTCCGGCGAACGCGGGGGCCTCGCTGGCGCTCGGCGCGGGGGTTCGCCTCCGGCGAACGCGGAAGCGCTCTTCACGCGTCCCGCGAAGCGGGACTCACGCGTCCCGCGGAGCGGAATCCACGCGTTTCCTGCGCGAAGCGCAGGGAACACTCGCACAGTACTATTACCCATAATTCTGCTGACAACGTATGCATTTTATTATCGTCGCACTGATCCTCACCCTCCCCCTCACCGCAGCGGGACAGGACAGTCCGCGTCCCCTGACGCCTGTGGAGAAGGCGCTGCTGCGCTACCCGGCGGATGTGCAACTGGCGCCGGACGGCAAGCGCGCGGCGTATAGCGTCCGCGAAGCCGACACGGCGGCCAACCGCTGGATAACGCATGTGCATGTCGTGGACGTAAGCGCGAACACGCAGCGGCAGCTGACCTTCGGCGACGAAAGCTGCGTGGACCCGCAATGGTCTCCCGACGGGACCTGGCTCGCTTTTCTCTCCTCTCGTCCTGCACTGGACGAGAGGGGGAAGCGTCAGGAGGGACGCAGCATGCTGTTCGCCTTCCCGCGCAGCGGGGAAGCCCGTCTGCTCGCCGCAGCGCCACGGGACATCGAGGAATACGCCTGGTCCCCCGACGGCCGCAGCGTCGCACTGCTCACCGAGGGTGAACTGCCGTCCGCCTTCGGCGCGGAAACGGCGCGTCGCAAAGCGCGACAACTCGACATCACCGTGTCCGGCGAACCGTCCCCCTCCATGGAGCTGTGGCTGCTCGATGTGAGCAGCGGCGCACTTCGCCGCGTGACGGAACTGGATCCCGGCGCGGAAGGCCTGGCCTGGTTCCCGGACGGCCGCCGCCTCGTGTACCAGACGAATTACACGGGGAAGTACGACGATGAGCAGAAATGGGACCTGTGGTCCGTCACCACGGAAGGGGAAAAGGAACAGCTGACAGATACCGCCGGACCGGAGCATGCAGCGAAAGTCTCCCCCGACGGCAGCGCGGTCGCCTTTCTCTCGCAGACGCTGCCGGACGTGGAGTTCGCGAAAACGGAGATCTCCATTCTCGATCTCGGAACCCGGCAGTTGCGACGCCTGACCGCGCAGCAGCCGCTCAGCGTGGAGGACTTCACCTGGGATCCCGACGGCGCGTCCCTGCTCGCCTTGTTCAACGACGGCACTTCGGCCACGCTGCACCGGGTCGACCGCAGCTCCGGCGCTGCGCGGCAGCTGACCGACGACGCACTGGTGATACAGGACATGGATATGAATGCAGCCGGCGACATCGCCTTCATCGCGGGCGGCGTCGGCATGCTGCGCGAGGTGCATGTGCTCGACCGCGGCGGCGTTCGCCGCTGCACGGATTTCTCCGCGCAGCTGGCGGACTTCCGCCTCGGACAGCAGCGCGTGATCACGGTGCGCAGCAGGGATGGACTCTTCGATATCGAGGCGGTGCTGGTGCTGCCGCCGGACTACACGACCGGGGACCGGGTTCCGCTGCTGCTCGCCTATCATGGCGGACCGTACGGTGATTTCGACAACCGTTTCTACCAGTACTATCCCGCCCATATCCTCGCCGCCCGCGGCATGGCCACGGTCATGCCGAACGTGCGCGGCAGCTCCGGTTACGACGACGCGTTCGGACAGGCCAACCGCTACGACCTCGGCGGAGGGGACTATCGCGACGCGATGGACGTGGTGGATTACCTGGTCCGCCAGGGCATTGCCGACAGCAGTCGCATGGCCGTCATGGGCGGAAGCTACGGCGGCTACATGACGAACTGGACCATCTCCCAGACCCCGCGCTTCAAGGCCGCCGTATCCATGTACGGTATCTTCAGCTGGCTGACGGACTGGAGCAACTCCTGGCAACCGTCCTTCGAACGCATGTTCTTCGGCTACGATTACTGGGAAAAACCACTGGATGAGAACAGCCTGTGGATCAGCCGTGCGCCCCAGACCTACGTACGCAACATCACCACCCCCACGCTCATCCTGCAGGGCGATGCCGACGTGTACACCAACGTCAGCAACTCCCGTGAAATGTACCAGGCCCTCAACGCCCTCGGCCGTGAGGTCACGTTCGTCGTCTACCATGGTGCGGGGCACGGGATTCGCACGTTCCCGAATCAGTGGGTCGATGTGATGCAGCGGACCATAGATTGGATAACCGAACGGGTGGGGTTACAGTAAAGAGCTTGTGTGCCGTCCGCCGTCGGCGTCCGGCACGCGGGGATCCCGCTATCGCGGGATGCGAGGCGGCCCCACACTTCTGCAGGGAGCTTCGCACGATGCGCAGCATCGTCCAGGCACGGCACGAAGTGCCGTCCTCGCGCGCTGGCCATGGCGAGCGCACACGCGTGGAGCGGAGCGACACCCGAGCGTCGAGCGCAGCGAGACAACTACCTCGTTTCCAGGCGGGCGATTTCATCGCGCAGCTGGGCGGCCCGCTCGAACTCGAGGTCCTTGGCCGCCTCGCGCATTTCCGTGCGGAGCTGTTCGATGAGCTCCTCTTTCTGTTCCTTCGTCATGAAGCGGAGCACGGGTTCTGCGACGAGCTTCGGTTTCGCGCGTTCCTGGCGCTCATCGCGTTTCGTCTTCACGTCGGCGATGGCGGTGGAATGCATGATCTCATCCAGGGTTTTCCGTATGGTTTCGGGATTGATGTTGTGCTCGGTATTGTAGTCGCTCTGCAGGACACGGCGGCGCCTGGTCTCGTCGAGCACGCGCTGCATGGAGTTGGTCACGCGATCGGCGTACATGATCACCAGTCCGTCGACATTGCGCGCGGTGCGACCGGCGATCTGCATGATGGCGCTTTCGCTGCGCAGGAATCCCTCTTTGTCCGCATCCAATATGGCCACGAGCGAAACTTCCGGCAGGTCGAGTCCCTCGCGCAGCAGGTTCACGCCGACAAGAACATCGAAATTCCCCAGGCGCAGTTCACGCAGAATTTCGACGCGTTCGAGGGAGTCGATGTCCGAGTGCATGTAGCGTACCCGTATGCCGATGTTTTCGAGGTACTCGGTCAGGTCCTCTGACATGCGCTTGGTTAGCGTGGTCACGAGTACGCGCTCGTTTTTCTCCGCGCGCAGGCGGATTTCCGCGATGAGGTCGTCGATCTGGTTGCGTACGGGACGCACTTCCATCGGGGGATCGAGCAGACCTGTGGGACGGATGATCTGTTCGACCACCACGCCGCCGCTCTGCTGGAGTTCATAGGGTCCGGGAGTGGCGCTGACGAAAATGCACTGATTGATGAGGGATTCGAATTCCTCGAATTTCTGCGGACGGTTGTCCATGGCCGACGGCAGGCGGAAACCGTGCTCGACCAGCGTGGTCTTGCGCATGCGGTCGCCGTTGTACATGGCGCGCACCTGTGGGAGCGTCTGATGCGATTCATCGATGACCAGCAGGTAGTCCTCGGGAAAATAGTCCAGCAGGCACTCCGGTCGGTCCCCCGGCTGTCGTCCCGCCAGGTGCCGCGAGTAATTTTCCACACCGGAGCAGTAGCCGATTTCCTTCATCATTTCCAGGTCGTAGCGCGTTCGCTGCTCCAATCGCTGCGCTTCGAGAAACTTCCCGCTGTTGCGGAAATATTCCAGCCGCTCCTCGAGTTCCTCCTCTATATCCTTTATCGCCCGTTTCAATTCCGCTTCCGTGGTGAGGAAATGCTTGGCGGGATAGACGACGGCCTCGGTGATTTTTTCCCGCACCTTTCCCGTCATGCGGTCGACCAGGGACAGCGAGTCGATCTCGTCCCCGAAGAACTCCACGCGCAGCACCTCGTCGGATTCGTAGGCCTGTATGATCTTCAGTACATCCCCGCGTACACGGAAGGTGCCGCGCGAGAAATCGAAATCGTTGCGGATGTAGTGAATGTCCGTCAGTCGACGCAGGAAAATGTCGCGGGACACCTCCTCCCCCTGCTTGACGAAGAGCAGCTGGTCGGCGTAGGCTTCCTTCGAACCGATGCCGTAGATGCAGGACACCGAAGCGATGATGATGACATCCCGTCGTCCCTCGATCAGTGCGCTCGTGGCCTTGAGGCGCAGACGGTCGATCTCGTCGTTGATGGACATATCCTTTTCTATATAAGTGTCCGTCGACGGGATGTATGCCTCGGGCTGATAATAATCGTAATAGGAAATGAAGAATTCCACCGCGTTGTCGGGGAAAAAGCTTTTGAATTCCCCGTACAGCTGCGCGGCCAACGTTTTATTGTGGGAAATGACAAGCGTGGGTCTCTTGATCTCCTGTATGAGATTGGACACCGTGAAGGTCTTGCCGCTGCCGGTCACGCCGAGCAGGGTCTGGAATGCATCGCCACGCTGAACTCCCTCCACCAGCTGCCGTATCGCCTCCGGCTGATCCCCTGTCGGCTTGTACTCCGATACCAGTCTGAATTGCTGTTCCATACCGTCTTTCCTGCCAGGATTCTGCACGTCCTGCAAGATAGGAAGAAATTTGTTCCGCTGCGCGGAACGCGGGTGTCCCGCTGCGCGGGACGCGGGTGTTCCGCTGCG
>JAVVFP010000104.1:0-8451 GCA_032250495.1 Bacteroidota bacterium
GACGGGACATCGACAACGCCACGGCGCTTGAGTGGGAAACCATCGGTTTCATGGCCGGAGCGGGCAACAGCCGCGGCGAGCTGCAGTACCTGATGATCGACACCGATCTTCCGCATGACGGTATGTACATGTACCGCCTCCGTCAGCAGGATTTCGACGGAACGACCTCATATAGTCCCGAAGTCCTCGTCGAATACACGCTGCAGCCGCACGCGTTCGGGTTGAAGCAGAACTACCCTAATCCGCTCTCGCTCAACAGCGGCAGCGGTACCACGCTGCAGTACAACGTGGCCGAGGACAGCCACATCCGCCTGAGCGTGCGCAACATGCTCGGACAGGAAGTCGCCACGCTGGTGGACGCGCCGATGGCAGTCGGTTCCTATACCGCGACCTGGTATCCCGCCAACATCCCGGCAGGCAACTACATCGCCACGCTGGTCGCGGAGACCACGCAGTCCGGCCGCGCAGAAGTGCGTCACCTGCAGATGCAGATCGTGCGATAAGCTTGCCTTTGCACCACGGAAATTCGAAATTGAGGAAGCGCAGCGATGCGCTTCCTTTTTTTATGAGAAAGGCATTCTCTTGCTCCTGATAGAAATCAAACCCGACACCTGCGACTTCTGCGGCTGCTGCGTCGGCGTCTGTCCCGAAGACGCCATCGAACTGCAGGAGGCCCGCATTTCCATCATCGAAGAGCGCTGCACCAACTGCGCGAAATGCGTCTGGGTCTGTCCCTTCGAAGTCCTGCTCTTCAACAAACCGCAGAAAAAGAAGGCGGAAGCATGAAGCAGGAATACGATGTCATCGTCGTCGGCGCCGGTCCCGCGGGCAGCACCTGCGCCCGCTACGCGGCCGCGCAGGGGGCCTCCGTCGTGGTTCTCGAGAAAGACCGCGACGTGGGCATGCCCGTCCGCTGTGGCGAGGCGGTAAGCAACCGCAGCCTTGAGAAAATCGTCGACATCGATCCGCGCTGGATCGCGGCCACGATCAAACGCTTTCGCCTGGTGTCCCCTTCCGGACACATCGTGGAACCGGATCTCGGCGGGCACGGCTATGTGCTGGAGCGCCGCCTCTTCGACTATGACCTCGCACGTCTCGCCGTGGAAGCAGGCGCCGAAGTGCATACGAAAAGCTATGTCGACGGACTGCTGTCCGGTGCAGACGGCTGTCACGGGGTCACGCTGTCATGGAAAGGCGAGCGCCGCGAAATCCGCGGACGCATCATCGTCGGCGCCGACGGCGTGGAATCACGTGTGGGCAAATGGGCAGGCATCGACACCACCACGCATCTCCGCGACATGGAAACCTGCGCACAGATGACGCTCTCCAATGTCGATCTCGAAGACGACGCCTGCGAATTCTACTTCGGCAACGACACCGCTCCCATGGGCTATCTCTGGGTGTTCCCGAAAGGCAACGGCATGGCCAATGTCGGCGTGGGCATCAGCGGCATGGCGTCCAAAAAACGTGCCGCCATCCGCTACCTGCAGGATTTTGTCGCACGCCGATTCCCCGGCGCGGGTGTACTCACCACCGTGGCAGGCGGCGTCCCCTGTGCCATCACCGTAGACACGCTTGTGAAGGGAAATGTCCTGCTCATCGGTGACGCCGCGCATCAGGTCAACCCCATGTCCGGCGGCGGTATCACCAGCGGCATGTTCGGCGGAAAAATGGCCGGCGAGGCCATCGCCCGCGCCCTGCAGCGCGACGATCTCTCCCTCCTTCAGGAATATCCCCGTCAGTGGGAAAAGGACATCGGCGCAAAACACGGCACATATCACCGGATGAAAAGTGCCGTCTACAAATTCCCCGACGAAACGCTCGACGATATCGCCCGCAGCGTCCTTGCGCTCAAACCCGAGAAGCGCACGATCTGGGGAGTCTTCCGCACCGCCCTGCGCCATCAGCCCGCCCTTGTCTGGGAAATGGTCAAGGTGTTCGGCCTGGGCAGATAGATTGCATTTCTGTATATCCGACCCTATATTCCTTTAAAACAGTCCCTTAGCACTCTCAACTGACGCGGAGGCGCCATGAACGCCGTGCAATCCCTCAGGTCCTGGGCAGATGCGCATCACCCGAAATGGCTGGATGTGCTGCGCGTACTGCTCGGCATCGTACTGTTCATGAAAGGACTCAGTTTCATCATCGACAAGGAGATGACGCTGCAGATTCTCCACGACAATCAGTTCGATTTCATCAGCGTGCTGCTGCTGCATTACGTCATCATTTTCCAGATGGCGCACAGTGTGCTCATCGCAATCGGACTGATCACGCGCATCGCCATCGCCGCGCAGTTCCCCATCGTGCTCGGTGCCGTCATACTCATCGCGACTACAGGCAGCTTCGCGCCACTGGACTCCGACCTCTGGCTGGCCGTCATCCTGCTCTTCCTGCTCGTGTTCTTTTTTATCTACGGTCCCGGTCCCCTGTCGGTCGACGGCGCGCTCCGGCGCAGGCGCGGCAGCGAAGCCGATGCCGACGCCTCCGCGGCCGCCTGATCATTTCAGCGCGAATTTTACCGGTATCACTACCATTACGTTCACGGGCTGTCCATTGTCCGTCCCGGGCTTGAAGCGTACCTGCCGTACGGCATCGAGCGCCGCCTGGCTGAGCAGGTCGTTGGGACTTTTCTCGACGGCCAGGTCATCGATCATTCCCGTCTTTCCTACGTACGCCTTCACGAACACCGTCCCCTGTATGCCGGCTCTGGCAGCTTCCTCGGGATACTGCACATGTTTTGCCAGCTCCTTGATTCCGCCGATCAGTTCCGGCGCGACTTCGACTTCTTCGAGGTAATCTGCGGGGTCGATGCTTTCGCTGCTCTGCGCCTGCAGTTGCACAGTGAAGAGCAGGAAGGCGACGAGTATGTACATGGCTTTCATATTGCCTCCTTGTTCCGGGGTCCGTCACCGCGCAGTTCGCCTGTTCGCCGCGGGCGCCAGCCCTGCGATTGAGTTTTTCCTGAAATTTTGAGAATATCTGCGCCGCCTACCGATACGCGGCGGCGTTCTTCAGTTTACGAGTTCATTTCAGACGGAAACGTATCGGGATGTTGATGTCGCCTTCACAGATCTTCCCGTTCCGGCGAGCCGCCTCAAATCGCGTGGAGAGGACCGCATTCTGCGCAGCCCTGTCCAGCAGCGGATGCACGGAGCTGAGAACATGTGCGTACACGGGCGTGCCGTCCACGCGGATGTTCGCCTGTATGACGACGGTTCCTTCTAGCCCCGCCTCAAGCGCCGCCTTCGGGTACTCGATGAGCGCGCTCAATGCCTGCAGTCCGCCAACGATACGCGGCGCATGCCCCGATTCGAGTTTCCCTTCCCTCTTGTAATGCACCGTCGAGAAGATGGGATCCCCGAGCCGCAGCGACGGAGCGTTCTCCTGCGTGCTGTCGCCGAGCCATCGTTCATGGGATGTGCTCTCGGACTGCATATACGTTCCTGAGGGCGCCTCTTCGCCGCAGCGCCAGGACAGGGGAACAACGAGGAGGATGAGGAAGAACACGGCCAGACGGTGGCTTCGCCGGCTCCTGCTCTCCGTGCGATCCTGGAAGAGCTGGCTGATGCGTTCCACGAAGCCGCGGCGGGTTTCGAAGAAGCAGGTCCCCGTCTGCAGGATGCGCGCCGGCTGCGCTTCTGCGAAGCGAAGCAGCAGGCGGCCGTAGTCCACGGCACGCGTTCCTGTACGCGCGAGCGCCTCTGCATCGCAGATCTGCTCGCGGTAGCGGAAGAGCCTGATATTCAGCAGCCAGACGAGGGGATTCAGCACGTAGAATACCTGCACGACGGTCTGCAGCAGGACGGCGATGCCGTCCCTTCGCTCGATGTGCGCGTGCTCGTGATGAAGCACGGCGTGCAGCACCTCCCGCGGTCCCGAGGCGATGTCCTCGGTGACATAGATGCGCGGACGCAGCGTTCCCAGTGCGAGCGGGGATGGGATGCGGTCGGAAACCAGAACCCGCGGCCCCCTGTCCCATGCGTCATGCTGCAGCGGGCGGGCGCCTGAGAGCTGTCGACGCAGCCGCAGGGTGCGCATGAGCGCGAACAGTGCAAACAACAGTGATGATAGAAACAGCACGCCGATGGTGATGACGGAAACGGACAGTCCTCCCGTGACAGGTTCCGCTGCCAGTGCCTGCACACTGATGGTGGGCAAGGTGAATATCCCCTCTGCTGCCGTGGGACCCGCGGAAGGAATGAAAATCACAGGCGGAATCAGCGCCTTGACGAGTGCCGTCATCCACAGGAGGTATCGGAATCGGGGCGAGACGTTGCGAAGGCTCAGATCCAGCGCCAGCACGATCAGCACGAAAAGACCGGTCTGCAGCTGCATGGTCAGCCAGCCGTCGAGCAATGCGCCCGCATCCGTCCGCAGGAAATCGAATATCGCGTTCATGACCGCTCCTCTTTCTGTTCCTGTTCGTCCAGTAAACGCCGCAGCTGCTCCCTGTCCTCGTCCGTGAGCTTCCTGTTGTTGACCAGGTAGGAAGCCATGGCGCCGAAGGAGCCACTGAACATGCGTTCCGCCACCTGCGTCACGCCCGCATCGAGCACCTTCTCCCGCCGCACCGCGACGGAATACAGGTTCACCATGCCGGCCTTTTTCCTGTTCAGGAATCCTTTCTCGACCAGGATGTTCATCAGCGTCTGCACCGTCGTATATGCCTTCTCTTCATTGGGATACGCGCGCTCGAGAACATCGCGCACGGTGACCGCTTCGTCGCTCTGCCAGATCACCTGCATCAGTTCCCACTCCGCCGCGGACAGTTCATGCTTTTTTCGGGCCATGTTTTCTCCTGATCTCCTAATTACTTAGTAACAATACGAAAAGGTTAGGAGGTTGTCAAGGGGAAAAATGAGATTACGCAGATTTTTTGGGATTACTCAGATGTTTTACCACAGATTACGCGGATTACGCGGAGAATGTTGCAAAAAAACACCGGCCGCCGTGGGGACGAGGGCCGGTGTGAAGAGGCTTGTGACGGGCAGATCAGAAACCGGAGACGAAGCCGATGGCCGCGCGGGGGGTTTCGTTTTCGAGGTCATAGGTGATTTCGCCGATGAGGCGGAGATTGCGGGCGAGCAGGCGGCTGGCGCTGAACGTGGCCGTGTGATACACCATGTGGTCGAGTTCCGCGATTTCGCTGTTGTTGTAAAGGGCGACGAAGGCCCAGTTCGATTCGGGACCGCCGGGCATGTACACGAGCTCGGCCATGATGCCGTCCATGGTCATTTCCTGCAGCAGTGCTCCCTCCGGCGAACCGACGGGAATGTCGCTGTCCACACGCCGGAGATACTGCGCGTTGAGTTCGATGTATTCGTTGCCGATGGTCACGTCCGGTCCGTAGTATTGGACCACATTTTTTACATCCGCAAGATTGAGCGGCACATTGGGACCGCCGAATGCGACGTTGCGGAAGAGCTCTTCACCGCGGTAATAGAAGCCGCCGACGCGCACGGGACCGACGCTCTGCGAGGCGCGGAAGGCGAAGGCCTTGCCGTTGTCGACGTCGAAGACCGCTCCTTCGGCTTCCCCGATGCCGTTGCCGTTGAGCACTTCTCCGACAAGGTCGAGGCCGAAGTCGAAGCCGTAGGTGAGGATGACGCCACGGTCATAGGTCAGATTGGCATGGGAGAAGGACGGCCGCATGCGGTAGACTTCATAGTCCTCGAGCGTCAGCCGCAGTTCGCGCTTGAACAGCGGGTCGCTCACCTGGAACTGTCCGACCATGATGTCCAGTTCGGTATCGAAGACGTTGTTGAAGTGCACATAGGCGTCCTCGAGTCCGGCCACTTCTCCGCGCTCATTCATGTAGAAGTACATGTAATAGCCCACGTGGGGACTGATGGGGCCGCCGCTCATGAGCTTCACGCCGTACGGCGTCTGGAAGTCGAACTCCCCGGCGTCACGCTCGGCGTACTGCACATAGCCGTCGAAACGCACGGCGATGGGGAAAAACCGGTGCAGCAGCATCTGGTCGTCTCCGGCGTCCACGTATGTGCGCGGCGGTTCCGGAGCGTCGGGCAGCGTGAAGGCGTTGCCGGCAAAATCCTCGCCGTATTCCTTCAGCTTGGGCACCATGCTGTGACAGGTGGAACAGCTCAGTTTGTACTTCCGCGCGAAGGCGGGGATGGCGTCCGCTTCCCGCGGCAGCGCTGCCGCAAGGAGGCCGCACGCCATGATAATCAGTGTAAATCGCTTCATTGCATTTCCGCTTTTGTTCTTGGTGCTTCGTGTTTCTAGCGCGGCCACGTGGCTGCATGTCCACTGTCGGACACCGCGGGCGGCGGCATGTCAGTAGTCGACGGCTTCGAAGGAGGATTCCGCCCGGTTGATGAATTCGGCTTTCATCTCTTCGTCCGGTACGCCGAGGTACTCGCCGACGGACTTGATCAGCCGGCGGTACTGCATGTCGGCGACGATACGGACGGGACCCAGCGGCAGGTCGTCGGGCAAACGCCAGGTATAGGTTTCCAGCTTGGTTTCCCGCGGACCGATGCGGTAATCCGTCCCCAGCCGTGCCGTGTTCCACTGTGCGATGGTCATGCGATCCTGCGGATCGAAATACGCCATGCGGAATACGCGGTCGCCTTCATAGGGCAGGGCGTCGCGAGGCAGCCCCTTGAAATCGGGTATGTCCATCATGTAGCCCATGTCCTGGAACGCCAGTGCATTCGAAGAAATCGTGTACTCTTCTCCCTCGAATCCCTTTTTGTCCACCGGCAGATGATGCGTCTTCCCTTCGGCGTCGATGGCGGTCACGGTCAGCCAGAGCTGCCGCTCCTCGACCGAACCGGAAGGAATTTTGTGTCCCACCTTGTGGTTGAAACAGGCGACGGTGATGCGGATCTGTTCACCCGGGACGACCTCACGCACATCTGGCCATATCGAAAGCTCCACCGCGCCCGCGAGGCGGGCCGGCGAATGCGCACCGGTGAAAAGATGCTGCGCCACGTCCGCATGGTCCTTGGCCATGATAGCGTTGCGTCCGGGAGCCGCGGGCATGTGGCAGTCCTGGCAGCGCTGCCCCTCCTTGCTGTACGGTCCTTCCTTCCATTCGAGATGCGTGCTCTTGACCCACACGTCGAAGGGATTTTTTTCATTGTGGCAGCTGCCGCAGAGTTCGGGAGACACGGTGAAGTCGTGCTTCAGGGTGTTGTGATGCGGGGATTCGACGCCCTCGCGGTTACCAAGCTTCGTGCGGCCGGTCTCCAGCGTATAGCTGTAATTGAACGGCGGTTCCTCGCCGCTGCCCGTGATGGTGTGACAGACGTCGCAGGACACGCTTTCGTCCGCCCGCGAGCCGGTGAACGGCTTCGGCGGCGGCACGTCCCCGGCGCGGAAGGCCAGGGGCGCATGGCAGCCGTTGCAGCCTTCCTGCGCGTCCTTGAACTTCGGATCACGCTGCGAATGCGGCACGGCCAGTTTGAAATACTCGATCTCGTCCCAGCTGTGCGTGTACGCCTGCGACATCATCGCCTGTTCGTACTGCCGCGCAAAGTCCTTGTGACAGCTTGCGCAGCGCTCCGGTTTTTCGAATTCGTCATAGGAGCCGCTGCCCTTCAGGGCGTCCCCGAACGGGAGTTCCTGTGCCTGCAGTCCGTATGCCGCGAAGAACAGCAGTGCCCCGATGCATACTTTTTGAATGTGCTTCATAGTTCACCTGTAGCTGATTTCGCCCTCCGAAGAGAGCACATTTCAGATCATCCGGTCTTTATGCCTCATGAGGAAATGTACACAATACGGGAATACGATTCCACAGAGGGTTGGGATTGCTCAGAGGCTTTACCACGGATTACGCGGATTACACAGAGGGTTATATACGCGCGCTCATTCCACCCGATAGCGCCATTGCTGTGTCGAGAACTTGTCCGCAACGCGCGCAGCCACTTCGTCCCATTCGTCTGCCGTGACGGCGGAAGGGTTGCAGCGGTACATGCCGGCGAACGCAGCGGCGAGATGGTCGCGGAGGGCGGACTGGGGGAGGTCGGTGAAGTCTGCGAGCGGGGATACTTTTTTGACGGCGCTGGCGACGGACTTGTCGGTGAACTTCGGTTTTTCCAGCCGCAGGAGATCCCACATCATGGCCCCGTCGATGGCATGGGCCATGGTCACATGATGCAGCACGGTGCGGCGGCGGCGGCACTGCGCGGCCCCGCCGATCTTGGCGGTCGGAGAGATGATATCATTGATCGGGCGATATCCCGCAGGAATGTCCATGCCGCGCAGCGCGCGCAGCACCCACATGTCCAGGAACGCGAAGGACTGCCGGAAACTCAGTCCTTCGACCACGGATTCAGGGACGATAAGGGAATACGTGATCGTGCGCTGCGGCTCGACCACCATGGCCCCGCCCCCGCTGATGCGCCGGGCGAAGGTGAAGCCCTGACGTGCGGCGACTTCCGTATCGAATTCGCCGCGCACGCTCTGATAGGAACCGAGAATAAC
>JAVVFP010000105.1:0-8450 GCA_032250495.1 Bacteroidota bacterium
CACGTTCTTTGCGGATTTCTCGCCAAATCCGAGCTGCACAGCTTCATAGCCATCCGAATCCTTCGAACGCTTCTGCAGCACGGTGCAGGGGCCGGCCTCGATGACGGTACAGGGAATCAACTTCCCGTTGTCATCGAAAATGCTCGTCATTCCGAGTTTTTTACCAAGTATTCCAGGCATAGTGTCAAACCAGCTTGCTTATGTCTTAAACTTTGATTTCAACGTCCACGCCGGCGGGAAGCTCAAGCTTCATCAGCGAGTCGACCGTGCGCTGCGTGGTATTGAAAATGTCGATCAAACGCTTGTGCGAGCGCGTCTCGAACTGCTCGCGGGACTTCTTGTCAACATGCGGCGAACGAAGGACGGTATAGACCGACCGCTTGGTGGGCAGGGGGATCGGCCCGGAAACCACGGCGCCCGTGGTCTTGACCGTCTTGATGATCTTTTCCGCCGATTTGTCGATCAGGTTGTGATCGTATGATTTCAGTTTTATGCGAATCTTCTGCTGCGCCACAGTCTACCTACCTTGTAAATGAGGTGAAAAAAACAGTGGGTGGTGTTTCCACCCACTGTTTTTCATCACAATCTATTATTCGATGATCTTCGCAACGACGCCGGCACCCACCGTACGACCGCCTTCGCGGACGGCGAAACGGAGACCTTCTTCCATCGCGATCTCGGAGATCAGCGTAACCTTCATGCCGTCGACGTTGTCGCCGGGCATGACCATTTCCGTGCCCTCGGGAAGCTCAACGATACCCGTCACGTCCGTTGTGCGGAAGTAGAACTGGGGACGATAGTTGTTGAAGAACGGCGTATGACGACCACCCTCTTCCTTCTTCAGCACGTAAACCTGCGCGTTGAAGACCTTGTGCGGGGTGATGCTGCCGGGCTTGGCGACGACCATGCCACGCTCGAGTTCTTCCTTGTCGACACCGCGGAAGAGCAGACCCACGTTGTCACCGGCCATACCGGCGTCCAGCTCCTTGCGGAACATTTCGACACCCGTCACGACGGTCTTCTTGTGTGCACCGAGACCGATGATTTCCACTTCCTCCTGGACCTTGACCTGTCCGCGCTCGATACGACCCGTACCCACGGTACCACGGCCGGTGATCGAGAAGACATCTTCGACGGACATGAGGAAGGGCTTGTCGATTTCGCGTTCGGGGATGGGGATATAGGTGTCACAGGCTTCCATCAGCTCCCAGACACAGTTCAGACGCGGATCATCCAGCGTCGTATCCGGGTTCGTGCCGGCCTCGAGGGCCTGCAGGGCGCTGCCACGGACGATGGGAATGTCGTCGCCGGGGAATTCGTAGGAGCTGAGCAGCTCGCGAAGTTCCATCTCGACCAGTTCGAGCAACTCTTCGTCGTCAACCATGTCCACCTTGTTCATGAACACCACGATACGCGGAACGTTCACCTGGCGGGCGAGCAGGATGTGCTCACGGGTCTGGGGCATGGGGCCATCGGAGGCGGCAACGACCAGGATCGCACCGTCCATCTGGGCGGCACCGGTGATCATGTTCTTGACATAGTCAGCGTGACCCGGACAGTCGACATGCGCGTAGTGGCGCGCTTCGGTCTGATACTCGACGTGTGCGGTCGCGATGGTGATACCGCGCTCACGCTCTTCCGGCGCATTATCGATGGAATCAAACGTGCGGACTTCGGAAAGACCCTTGCGTCCGAGCGCCATCGTGATGGCAGCGGTCAGCGTGGTCTTGCCATGGTCGACGTGACCGATGGTTCCGATGTTCACGTGAGGCTTTGAACGATCAAATTTTTCCTTGGCCATGGTACTGTTGCTCCTGTGACTGTATGAGTGACGTTGTAATTCTGAATTGCGTTCTTATTTGCCCTGGAACTTCTCGACGATTTTCTCGCCGATACTGACCGGGACCTCTTCGTAATGGTCAAAATGCATCGTGTAGATGGCGCGACCCTGCGAGAGCGATCGCAGCGTCGTTGCGTAGCCGAACATCTCCGCAAGCGGGACGATGGCGCGCACCACCTGCGCGTCACTGCGTGTACCCATGCCCTCGATACGGCCGCGGCGGGAATTGAGGTCTCCCACAACACTGCCCATATACTCTTCCGGTGTCACGACTTCGACGAGGAATACCGGCTCGAGCAGCACGGGACGCGCTTTCCTCGCGGCTTCCTTGAAGGCCATGGACCCGGCGACCTTGAAGGCCATTTCATTGGAATCGACCTCGTGATACGATCCGTCGTAGAGACGCACTTTGATGTCTTCCATCGGGTAACCTGCCAGCAAGCCGTTGCGCATGGCTTCCTGTATACCCTGGGAGACGGCGGGAATGTATTCCTTCGGAATGGCACCGCCAACGATGGCGTCCTCGAACTCGTATCCCTTCCCCTTCTCGCTCGGGGAGACCTCGATCAGAACATGACCGTACTGGCCGCGACCACCCGACTGGCGGGCGAATTTCGTGTCGGCCTTGCTGCTGTCGCGTATGGTCTCCTTGTAGGCGACCTGCGGCTTGCCGATGTTGGCCTCGACGTTGAATTCCCGCTTCATGCGATCGATAAGGATCTCGAGATGCAGTTCGCCCATGCCGCTGATGATGGTCTGACCGGTCTCGTGATCGGTGCGCACGCGGAACGTCGGATCCTCGTCGGCCAGCTTCTGTATCGCCTCGCCGAGACTCTCCTGGTCCGCCTTCGTCCTGGGCTCCACCGCAACGTCGATCACGGGCTCGGGGAACTCCATTTTCTCGAGTACGATCTGGTCGCTCTCATCACAGAGCGTGTCACCCGTCTTGGTGTGCTTGAGTCCGATGGCCGCGCAAATGTCCCCGGTGTATGCCGTCTCGACATCTTCACGGTGATTGGCGTGCATGCGGAGAATGCGTCCGAGGCGCTCTTTCTTCCCGCTGATCGTGTTATAGATATACGAACCGGACTTGACCGTCCCCGAGTACACGCGGAAGAAAATCACCTTGCCCACGTAAGGATCGGTGGCCACCTTGAAGGCCAGCGCGGAAAATTTCGCGTCGTCCGTCGGCTCACGCTCGACGTGATCCGAGAGGTTCACGTGATGTCCGACCGTCGCACCCACGTCGCTGGGCGACGGGAGCAGGTCGATGACGGCGTCGAGAAGGCGCTGCACACCCTTGTTCTTGAACGACGACCCGCAAAGCACGGGAATGATTTTCATCTCCAGCGTCGCGCTGCGCAGGACGTCGGCGATCTCCTTGGGACTGATTTCCTCACCTTCGAGGTACTTCCCGAGCAGCGTGTCATCGACTTCGGCCACCGCTTCGAGCATCTTCGTGCGATACTCGACCGTGGTCTCCTTGAGGTCGTCGGGAATCTCGATCTCGTCCCAGGTACCGCCGAGTGTGTCGTCGTTGTAAATGCGGGCGGTATTCGTGATCAGGTCGATGATGCCGACGAAGGTCTCTCCCTTGCCGATCGGCAGCACCACGGGAATCGCGTTGGCGCCGAGGCGCGACTTCATCATATCGACGGCGTTGTAGAAATCGGCCCCGACGCGATCCATCTTGTTGACAAAGGCGATGCGCGGTACGCGATACTTGTCCGCCTGGCGCCACACCGTTTCTGACTGCGGCTCGACGCCGCCCACGGCGCAGAACAGCGCAACGGCACCGTCCAGGACACGAAGGGCGCGTTCCACCTCGACGGTGAAGTCCACGTGGCCCGGCGTATCGATGATGTTGATACGATGATTGCGCCAGAAGCACGTGGTCGCGGCGCTCGTGATCGTGATGCCGCGCTCCTTCTCCTGCTCCATCCAGTCCATAGTGGCGGCACCGTCATGGACTTCGCCCATGCGGTGCAGAACGCCGGTGTAGTACAGAATACGCTCTGTCGTCGTCGTCTTCCCGGCATCGATATGCGCCATGATACCGATGTTCCTGGTTTTCTCTATGGGATATTCCCGCTTTGCCATTATCTGTTCTTCTCAGCTCTCTATTGCGTGACGCTTACCATTTGAAATGCGCGAAGGCCTTGTTGGACTCGGCCATGCGGTGCACGTCGTCTTTTTTCTTGATGGCGCCGCCCTCGCTGTTGGCTGCGGCGATGAACTCACTTGCGAGCCGGCGCACCATGGACTTGTCTCCACGGGAACGGGCGGCGTTGAGCAGCCAGCGGATCGACAGGGCCGTGCGGCGCTCGGGACGCACCTCCATCGGGACCTGGTAGGTTGCACCGCCGACGCGGCGGGCGCGGACCTCGATGACAGGCTGCGCGTTGAACAGCGCCTTGCGGAACACTTCGTAGCCGTTCTGTCCGGTGCGGCTCTCGATCTCGTCCATCGCGGCATAGAGGATGCGGCGGGCGGTGGTCTTCTTTCCGTCGAGCATGACGGAGTTGATGAAGCGGGACACCAGGATGTCGTTGAACTTCGGATCCGGGGTAAGCTGTTTGCGGTCTGCGCGTCTTTTTCTCATGATTCCTTAATACCCGTAATTGCAGTTTAGGATTTCGGCCGCTTGGCACCGTACTTGGAACGTCCCTGACGACGCGACTCGACACCCTGCGTATCCAGTGTGCCGCGGATGATGTGGTAACGAACACCGGGGAGATCCTTGACACGACCCCCGCGGATCATCACGATCGAGTGCTCCTGAAGATTGTGACCTTCTCCCGGAATGTAGGCCGTGACTTCCTGACCGTTGGACAGGCGGATACGGGCGACCTTCCGCAGCGCGGAATTCGGCTTCTTCGGCGTCGTGGTATACACGCGCGTGCAGACGCCGCGCTTCTGCGGACAGGAATCGAGGGCAGGCGCCTTTTTCTTCGCCTTGACCACTTTTCTTCCCTTGCGTACGAGCTGACTAATCGTTGGCACTGTCGATCCTTTACTGAGGTACGTAAAAATCTCTTGCAAGATCATAAGAACTCACAAGAGCTAATAAATTTAGCGAGATTCTTGATCTTTGTCAAGTACGTATGTGTGAAATATTCCAATTTTCTTCTCCCGCGGGCGTTTCTTCCCGCGGGAGAAGGGTCATCGCAATATTTCACCCGGAAATTTATTGTGCGGCAGGAACAAGTTCCTCGGGCTGCACGACTTCTTCCGCCTCATCCTGCATAGAAGTCACAATAATATTCCGGAATTTCTTGAGTCCCGTGCCTGCAGGAATCAGGTGACCGATGATCACGTTTTCCTTCAGACCGATGAGCTGGTCGACCTTGCCGGCGATGGCGGCTTCCGTCAGGACCTTGGTGGTCTCCTGGAAGGACGCCGCGGAGATGAAGCTCTCCGTTGTCAGCGAGGCCTGGGTGATGCCGAGAAGGATGGGCTCGTAGTTCGCGGGTTCCGTTTCGCGGAACGCCGGTGCCTCCTTCTCCTTCTTCTTGAGTTCGAAACTGACTTCGCGGATTTTCTTCTTCGAGACCAGCTGGCCTTTTTTGAATTTCGAATCCTTCTTGTCGGTAACGATCACCTTGTCTTCGAGTTCGCTGTTCTCCTCGACGACACGGGGACGCTCGACGACGTCACCTTCGAGGAACTGGGTATCGCCCGGGGCGAGGATGCGCACCTTCTGCAGCATCTGGCGTACGATGATTTCGATGTGCTTGTCGTTGATGCGCACACCCTGCATGCGGTACACTTCCTGGATCTCATTGACGAGATACTCCTGCACGGCACCGGCCCCCTTGATGCTGAGGATGTCGTGGGGATTGATGGAGCCGTCGGTCAGGCGTTCGCCCGCCTTGACCACGTCGTGTTCCTGCACGAGCACGTGGCGTCCGATGGGCGAGAGATAGGTACGGACATCGCTGCCGTCGTGACTTGTCACGATCAGCTCGCGCGAGCCGCGTTTCTGTGCACCGAAGGTGACGGTACCGTCGATCTCGGAGACGATGGACGGGTTCTGCGAGCTGCGTGCCTCGAAAAGTTCGGTCACGCGGGGCAGACCGCCGGTGATGTCGCGTGTCTTGCCGATCTCGCGCGGAATTTTCACCAGCACGGTACCGGAAATGATACGTTGTCCGTCGTCGACGATGAGGTTGGCACGCACCGGTGTGTTGTACTCGGCGAGGACTTCGCCGTGCTCGTCCACGATCTGTATGCGCGGATTGAGCGTCTTGTCCTTCGACTCGGTGACCACCTTCTGGATATGCCCGGTCTGCTCGTCGGGTTCTTCCCGGAAGGTCCGGCCTTCGAACAGGTCGGCGAATCGGACCTTCCCCGGATGGGCCGCGATGATGGTCGCGTTGTACGGGTCCCATTCGTAGAGCACCTCTCCGCGTGCGACACTCTGCTTCTCCGCCACGAGCAGCGTTGCGCCGTAGGGAATGTCGTACTTCGAGAGAACGCGGTTATCGTCGTCGAGGATGTTGATCACGCCGTTGCGGTTGACCACGATCACGCGGTCTTCCAGGTCGTCGTGATAGGTTACGTGCTTGAGCCCTTCGAACTGCACGCGACCGTCGAAGCGGGTGGAGATCTGCGACTGCGCAGCGATACGGCTGGCGGTTCCGCCGACGTGGAAGGTACGGAGCGTCAGCTGCGTACCCGGTTCGCCGATGGACTGCGCGGCGATGATGCCGACGGCTTCACCGACGTCCACGAGTCGACCGGTGGTCAGGTTACGGCCGTAGCAGCGCGTACAGGCACCGTGACGGGCCTCGCAGGTGAGCACCGAGCGGATGACCACCGATTCGATGGATGTCTGCGCCACGGCGTCGGCCTTCAGCTCGTCGATCATTTCCCCGGCGGTGACGAGGATTTCGCCCGAGAGCGGATCCTTGACATCGTAGAGGGACACGCGGCCGAGAATGCGTTCTGCCAGCGGCTCCTTGATGTCCTCGCCTTCCTTGAGCGCTTCGACTTCCACGCCGCGGATGGTGTTGCAGTCGAACTCGGTGATGGCCACGTCCTGTGCGACGTCCACCAGGCGCCGTGTGAGGTAGCCGGCGTCCGCGGTTTTGAGCGCGGTATCGGCGAGGCCCTTGCGGGCGCCGTGCGTGGAGATGAAGTACTCGAGGACGGAGAGTCCGTCGCGGAAGTTCGCGACGATGGGGTTTTCGATGATCTCGCCGGTCTGTCCCGTCATGCTCTTCTGCGGCTTCGCCATCAGTCCGCGCATGCCGGCCAGCTGGCGCACCTGCTCCTTCGAGCCTCGCGCACCGGAGTCCATCATCATGTACAGGGAATTGAAGCCGTTCTGGCTGCGCTGCAGCGTGTCGAACAGCTTGTCCGCCACGCGGTTCGTCGTACGCGTCCAGATGTCGATGACCTTGTTGTAGCGTTCGCCGTTCGTGATGAAGCCCATCTGGTACTGCCTCATGATGTTCTCGACATCACTCTGCGCCTTGTCGATGAGCAGCGTTTTTTCTTCCGGGATCTCCACGTCGGAAACGCTGATGGAAAGGCCGCCGCTTGTCGCGTAACCGAAGCCGAGATCCTTGAGGTCGTCGAGGAAGCGGGTCGTGGCCAGGTTGCCCATTTTATGGAAAATCATGCCGATAATCTGCACGAGACGCCGTTTGGTGAGAATCTCGTTGATGAAACCGATCTCGGCGGGGACGATGCGATTGAACAGGATGCGTCCGAGCGTCGTCTCGATGATCTCATGCGTGGGACCGCCTTCGACGAGCCGGTCGACGGCCAGCGGCGCGCGTACCTTGACGCGGGCGTGCAGTCCGACGCGCCTGTGGTCGTACGCCATGACCGCTTCATCGAGGGAAGCGAACACCATGCCTTCGCCACGGTCGCCGGGCAGTGCCTTGGTGATGTAATAGCAGCCCAGCACCATTTCCTGTGAGGGAATGGTGATGGGATTGCCGTTCTGCGGCGAAAGGATGTTGTGCGACGAGAGCAGGAGTATGGACGCCTCGAGCTGGGCGTCGAAGGACAGCGGGACGTGCACGGCCATCTGGTCGCCGTCGAAATCGGCGTTGAACGCCGTACAGACCAGCGGATGCAGACGGATGGCCTTTCCCTCGACGAGCAGAGGCTGAAACGCCTGAATACCGAGGCGGTGCAGTGTCGGTGCGCGGTTGAGCAGCACTGGATGTCCATCGATGATCTTCTCGAGTATATCCCAGACCTCGGGACCCTTCTTGTCGACCACCTTCTTTGCGCTCTTGACGGTCTTGACGATGCCGCGCTCAATGAGTTTGCGGATGACGAAGGGTTTGAACAGCTCCACGGCCATGTCCTTCGGGAGACCGCACTGATGCAGCTTGAGCTCGGGTCCCACCACGATGACGGAGCGACCGGAATAGTCGACGCGCTTGCCGAGCAGATTCTGACGGAAGCGTCCCTGCTTGCCCTTGAGCATGTCGGAAAGCGATTTCAGTGCGCGGTTATTGTCACTGCGCACCGAGTTGACGCGGCGGCTGTTGTCGAACAGCGAATCCACCGCCTCCTGCAGCATGCGTTTCTCATTGCGGAGAATCACCTCGGGCGCCTTGATGTCGATCAGTCGTTTGAGGCGATTATT
>JAVVFP010000719.1:0-1514 GCA_032250495.1 Bacteroidota bacterium
CCGCATGAGCAAGTGTAGGATGCGCAGGCGATTCTCATCCGCCAACGCCCGCAGCAGCTGTGCCAGCTCCTCAGCGGAGCTTTCCGTCATTTCATTTTTCTTTTTTTCCATCATGTCATCATGTATTTACATATTCGCATAGGCAAATATATGAAGCATGCTCGCACGATGCAAGCGGACCGCGCCTGTGTCTCTTCCTATTTGCGAAAGCGTGCAATTTTCTCGAATATGCATGATGTGCCGTCCGGGCCCGCTGTCTCATTTCCTTCGAGGTTGCCATCATGAGAGCCCTGTTTCCCTTTTTCGCCATACTGCTGTTCCCGCTGCTGTTTACGTCCTGCGACGACGACGTGATCGAGGCGTTGCCCTCGCGTTACGTGTATTTTGCGGACCAGGCAGGGACGTTGCAGCGTTACGACATCACGTTGAAGAAAGTGGAAAACATGAACATGTCCGGCGTCACGCGTCTGACGCCGGTGGCGGAAAACGGTATCGTGTTGTTCGAGACGGCAGCGGGAACGGAGACAAGGCTCTGGGGCTACTGCGAGGACGGCAGTACCGTCCCTGTCCCGCAGCCGGTGACCGCGAGTCCCGCAGAGGAGTACATTTACGGCGCCGGGGAGGCGACGCTGAGCAGGGAGGGACATCACGCGGCGTGGTCGGTATACCGCCGTCCCGCGGGTTCCACCGACACGACGGAATGGACGCAGGAGCTTTGCCGCTTTGACTGCGCTGCGTGGACGATGAAGCAGGTGGACGTCACCTCCTTCCTTCGCGCGCAGTTCGAGGGTAGCAATTTCATACCGGACATCGTCATCGTGCGCGACATGCTTATTTCCAACGACGGCGGCAGCGTGGTGTTTGTCGTGGATATGACGGACATCCAGGCGGGGACGGTGCGTGCGCGGCAGTCCCTGATCCTGCGCTGGCGCGGCGACGCGCTGGAGATGCTGCAGGGCAACCGCGACGGTTTCCGCATCCTTTTCTTCGACGACGCGTGCGACCGTCTGTTCTACATGGTTGGTCTCCGCGGCTACGAATACGACTGCGTCAGCGGCACGGTGGTCACGAAATCGTTCGCGACCACACGTTACGATCTATTGCGCGCGGGCGCCTTCTCCGCTGCGCGGGAAGAGTATCTCGCTTCGCGCAGCGACGGTGTGCTGCTCTCCCTGGCCGGCATCGACGGCGGGACGCACACGGCGGTCATCGCCGGGATCCGCGACCTGACCGCGTATTACCCGGAGATCATCTTCGGTGAACTGCAGAATTGGGCATCGGTTTCGCCGGACGGCGAGTGGGTGACCTTCGCATGGATCGGCGATTCCGTCGAATATCTTTTCGTCGTGCGCAGGGATGGAACCGACCTCCGTCGCATCGCCGAAGGCCGCTTCCCCGTGCCGGCCGTCGTATCGGATGAGGCTCCGCTGTGAATGTCGCGTCCCTGTGGAACTCTCCGGCAGGGAAACGCGTAGCAGCGACTGATCTGTCCCAGAGCCCGGAGTCCATATGAC
>JAVVFP010000718.1:0-1514 GCA_032250495.1 Bacteroidota bacterium
GACCTTGCGTGCGATGTGAAGTGGTCGCCGCTGGGCGGGTAGCAGTGATGTGCCGTCTTGAAACATGTGGCATAAATATGTACAATTGCGTTGATCACATCTTCACCTGAAGAGCCGCGTCACGCACCCCGGTGGTCAGACTATCGCTTGGAGTGAATAATGACCGAGACACTGCGCAATGAAGTCGACAGGCAATCCAGCCGTACGCTGGTGTGGACTGTCCTGAAGAGAAGCGCACTTCCCGCATGCTGCACCGCATTCTTCTTCGTGCACGCATTCATCGAGACGGACCACAGGTTTGTTTCGATGTTTCTCGTTCTCATGGGACTCGGCGGACTGGCGCGCGAGTGCAGGAGGGAAAGCAGTGACACGGGTGGAGCGTAGTGCAGCCGGGACATGCATGACAGACAACCAGATTGCGATGCGATGCAGACCATGCATTCCCGAGTAATATACCTCCTCGAACGAGTTTACTCGTTTTGCCTCCTCCTGGCTTTAATTCCGTCCGTTTTCGCGGTTCACGGGGCGTGCGCGCAAGCACTTCCGGGACATGCCGTGCTGCTCACAGGGAAGGGAGGCCCGGATGCCGGGCTGGAGGAGAGGATTGTCGCCGTCGGGGGACGCGTCGCCGTGCGATATGCTCCGCTGCTGCTTGTTCGTTTTCCGTCCGGGATCGGGGAGGACATTGCCGCTTCGTTTCCCGGCGCGCAGCTGCTGCGATCGCGTGAGAACTGCGACCTGCTGGAGGGTGAGGTCCCATCGCATGTGCGCGGCGTGCTGCAGCAGCTGTTTCCGGTCGATGGCGCTGCGGCGGCGCACGCCGCAGCGTGCGCTGCAGAGGACTTCCAGACTTCGGAACGTGCCTGGAGCGACTGCGCGGTGGACGTGGAGGAAGAGGCAGTGGATCCCGTCGCCCTGCGGGCGCTGCTGCGGTATCCTACTGCCGCGTCCATGTCCGATCCCGCCGTCACCAGCGACGTGATGGTCGGCACGTCCACTGTCGCCGTCTTCTGCGTCCGCAACACGCAGGCGCAGCAGCAGGGCGTGCCGGACTGGACGGAGGAGTTGCGCAGCGCAGCGATGGCGCGCGTTCTCACGAATCTCGCCTGGTGGAGCGACATGGCCGCGTCCTACGGAATTGTGAAATCTTTTACGGTGCGTGAGTTCTCCCCGGACGATGCGGTCTGCGCCGTCGACTTCGATCCCACGGAAGGCTACGAGAACGGGGACGCCTGGGTGCTGGACCGTCGCTTTCAGCAGCCGATCATGACGGCGCTCGGCTACGGCTCGGCGAATACCTCGCTGAGCATGCGGGCGTTCTGTCACGATCTTCGCACGGCGGAAGCGACGGACTGGGCGTACGCGGCCTTTCTGCTCACGGGTGCGAACACGGTGCGCGGCCACGCCTTCATCGGGGGACCGGCGACGGTGATGGCGGCGTCGCAGCTCGGGGCGGGACTGCTGTTCGCCCATGAAACAGGCCATATTTACCATGCCCTCGACGAATACTTCGA
>JAVVFP010000106.1:0-8416 GCA_032250495.1 Bacteroidota bacterium
GGACTTTCTTTTCCGGGCGGGCCGGCTGGCGGTAGATGTTGTTGACCAGTTCCTCGACCTTGCGGACGGAGAGGTTGTCGCGTATGACGCGTTGCCACATGCGCAGCTGCGCGGTTTCATCCGGCAGCGTGATCAGGGCGCGGGCATGTCCCATGCCGATTTCGCCTTTCTGCAGGCTGGCAAGCACTTTCTTGGGGAGCTTGAGCAGGCGGATGAAGTTGAGTACGGTACTGCGGTCCTTGCCGACGCGCTGGCCGACGTCCTCGGCGCTGTGCCCGTACTCCTCCACCAACTGGCGGTAGGAGGTGGCGATTTCCACGGGATTGAGCGTTTTGCGCTGTATGTTCTCGATCAGCGCGAGCTCGATCATCTCCTCGGCGGTTTCCACCTGGCGGATGTAGGCGGGAATGAGTTCGATGCCGGCCTCACGGCAGGCGCGGACCCGGCGTTCGCCGGAGATGAGCTGGAATTTGCCTTCCCAGCGACGCACGGTCACGGGCTGCACGAGGCCGTTTTCCTTGATGGACTGCGCGAGTTCGCGGATGGCCTGCGGCTCGAACTCCATGCGGGGCTGATAGGGATTCGGGTCGATGCTGTCGACCGCGATATGGGCGAGCACCTCGGTGGAGACGCCATCGTCACGGGTCTCCGGCGTCGGTTCGACGCTGACGGGATCCTCGACAGGGGGACGGTTGGACGGGATGAGCGCGCCCAGTCCCTTGCCCAGTACGGTCTTCGATTTACCCACGGTGTACCTTATCCGCTTTGTTGCTGGTCCGTGTCGTCGTCCTGTCCGCTCGTGAAGGCGTCCTGCGCCTCGTCATCCCCGTATCCCACGTTCCGCGCCTCCGCGTCGCTGTCCTCGCCGCGCAGGCGTTCGCGCGCGCTCGACCGTGCGTCCTTTTTCTGACGGCGCAGGGCCTCCTTCCCGTGCGTGATTTCCTGGGCGAGATCGATGTAGTTCTGCGTGCCCACGGACAGCGCGTCGTAGAGAATGACCGGCTTGCCGAAGCTCGGCGCCTCGCTCAGGCGCACGTTGCGGCTGATGATGGTGTCGAACACTTTCTCCCCGAAGTAGTTGCGCACTTCTTCGGCCACCTGCTTGGAAAGACGTAGGCGCGTGTCGAACATGGTCAACAGCACGCCCTCGATATCCAGCGCGGCGTTCAGGTGCTGCCGCACGATGTTGATGGTGTTGAGCAGTTTGCCGAGTCCCTCCAGCGCGTAGTATTCACACTGGACGGGAATGAGGACGGAGTCGGCGGCGGTCAGCGAGTTGAGCGTGAGCAGGCCGAGGGACGGGGGACAGTCGATGACGATGTATTCGTACTGATCGCGTACTTCGGCCAGCATGTGCTTGAGCACGTGTTCGCGCTGCTGCCGGTCGATCAGCTCGATTTCCGCGCCGACGAGGTTGATGTGTGAAGGAACAATATCGAGGAAAGGCAGCAGGGTTTTCTGTACGCCCTGTGAGGCGGGCGTGCGGTCGATCAGTATCTCGTAAATGCTGACCGGCGCCTCATTGACGTCGATGCCCACACCGCTGGAGGCGTTCGCCTGCGGATCGATGTCGACCAGCAGGGTTTTGAACTCCGCCACGGCAAGGCTGGCTGCGAGGTTTACCGATGTCGTGGTTTTCCCGACACCGCCTTTCTGATTCGCTACGGCAATAATTTTTGACATATGGTGGTTATGGATCCGGGCGGGGCGTTCCCCTCATGCATGCCCGGATAATGATTGATCAATCCACGCGAGATAGGGGGCGGAACCCTTCGTGACCGGAAGCATGATGATTTCCGGGACGTCGTACGCGTGCAGGTCCCGCACGCGCCGCTCGATGTCGGCAAAACGCGCGGATGCCGATTTTATGATGAGAAGCTGCTCCTCGTCCACCTCTACCGTGTTTTTCCAGCGGTAGACCGAACGCATTCCCTGGACGATATTGCAGCAGGCGGCCAGTTTTTCCTCGACGAGAGCGCGGGCGATGCTTTCCGCCTGCTCCTGTGAGCCCGTCGTCACGAGGATCACACAGTATTCCGTGTTTGCTTTCGCCATATTATACAAAACTAGGTTGACCGGAGGTGAGAAGCAATGCTCTTGCTTTTTCCCCGCTATTGGGATAAGTTTTTCACAGGTTAATACATGCATCTATGCTGAAGAATGGATTGGAATGAGCATTTACGACTACGACGATTTCAACGATGACTGGGACGACCCCGATGGGGGTCGGGGCAGGAATTTCTCCGACATGAACACTTCCGAACTGCTCGACGCCGCCCGCCAGGGATCGCTCAGCGTGGACACCATAGAGGAAATCGCAGGCTGGCATCTCGACAGGCAGAATTTCGACGATGCGCTGAAGTTCCTGGACATTCTCACCGAGCGCACGCCGTACAGCGCCGAGGCCTGGGAGCGGAAGGGCATGGTCCTGAACAATCTCGAACGCTACGAACAGGCACTCGCGTCCTTCGAGCAGGCAGAGGGCCTCAATCCCGCGGACCCCGAGCTGCTGCTCAACAAGGGGATCACGCTCGACAACCTGGGCGACGTGGAGGGCGCGCTGCTCTGCTTCGATACGGCGCTCGCGATGGAGCCGGACAATGACGAAGCCCTGTTCAACAAGGGCATCGCGCTCGAACATGCCGGCGCCTATGACGAGGCCATACGCATTTTCGAGGAAGTGATCGACCGCGAAGCGGAGCATAAGGACGCCTGGTACGAACTCGGCTACTGCCACGATTTCACGGACAATCTCGAGGCGGCGCTCACCTGCTACGACCGCGCGATCGACCTGTCGCCCTTCAATGCCAATGCCTGGTACAACCGCGGCATCATCCTCAACCGCATGGGCGCGTGGCGCCGGGCCCTCGACAGTTACGACTACGCCCTGGCCATCGACGAGCAGTTCGCGTCCGCCTGGTACAACCGCGGCAACAGCTGCGCGAATCTCCGCTGGTTCCCCGAAGCCATCGAATGCTTCCGCAGGACCATTGAGCTGGAGCCGGGGGACATGCATGCCTGGCACAACCTCGGCAATGCCTACGAGGAAGCGGAGCGCTACCGCGAGGCCATCGAGTCCTACACGCGCGCCATCACGCTCGCCCCGCACAACGCCGATTCGATATTCGGACGCGGCAGCGCGTTCGAAGCCTTGCGGGATTACGACAACGCACTGCTCGACTACACCGCCGCCGTAAGGCTGAACCCGGAGTCGCTGGAAATCTGGTACGCCAAGGCGGATATCGAGTTCGAACTCGGCCGCCTCGACGAAGCCATCGCCAGTTTCAGCAACGTCCTGCATCTCGAACCCGCGAACGCCACCGCCTGGGTGGATTTCGCGGAGCTCAATCTCGAGGCCGGGAAATATGACGAATGCGTGCTCGCCGCCCTGAAGGCGGTGGAACTCGGCGACCGTCTGCCCGAGGCCTGGTTTTTCCTCGCACAGGCCCACCTGTTCCGCAATGACGACCCGAGCGCCCGCGAGGCGCTGGCCCGCCTGCAGCGCATCGCGCCCGACGGAAAGGATTCCGACGGCAACCCGCTGCCCGCGCTGCGCTCGGACCACGGTTTTCCTCTCCAATTCGACGGGACGGTATGATGAAGCGCATGCTGCCGCCCGTGCTCGCGATCGCCTCCATCATCGCCGCGCTGCTGCTCTGGCCTGCGGCGACTCCCGCCGCGGAAAACGGGGAAGTCGAGTGGCTGAATTACAGCGAGGCCGTGTCCCGCGGCGCCGCAGAGGACAAGATCATTCTCGTCGACGTCTACACCGACTGGTGCGGATGGTGCAGGAAAATGGACCGCGAAGTGTACGGGGACGCCGCGGTGCGGGAATACCTGGCCGCCCACTACGTCGCCGCAAAGCTCGACGCGGAATCCGGCGCCAGGCATACCGTCCAGGGACAGGAGGCCACCGAAAGCCAGATCGCCAAGGCCTATGGCATCAGCGGTTACCCGGCGACGATATTCCTCAACGCCGAAGGGGAAATCATCACCATCCTGTCCGGTTACGTCGACAGGGACCGCTTCCTGCTCGTGCTCGAGTACATCCACGAAGGTATTTACGAAACACAGGGCTGGGAAGATTTTCTCTCCTCTCGCGGCAAATGACGGCATGCGCTGGTCCCGCTCCGGCTACCTGACGCTGCTCGCGGCCGCACTGCTGTGGACCGGGGGCTTTTTCGCCGCACCGCTGCTGCACGGCGCGGGACATGATGGCGTCGCCATATTCGGCCGTATGTTCTATGCGCCGGTCTGTCATCAGGACGCCGCGCGCTCCTTCGCCCTCTTCGGGTGGCCGCTGTCGGTCTGTCATCGCTGCGCGTCCATTTACATCGTCTTCACCGCCGTGCTGCTCGCGTACCCGCTGCTGCGGCGACGAACATTTTTTGTTTCCCTTCCCTTGTCCCGGCTTGCTATATTTATACTCCCCATGCTCTTGGACTATGTGCTCGACGTCCTGGGGGTGTGGAACAACGGTGCGATCTCACGCGCCGTATCGGGCAGCATCGCCGGCGCGGGACTCGCCGTGTTCACCGTTCCGGCATGGATGGAGGCCTGGACAGCGAGAAAACGCCACCACGACGCAGATCATAAAGAGGTAGCAGAATGAATGACTTTGCCACAGCAAAACCGAGCAAGCTGATTCCCGTGCTCATCGGCGGCGGTGCCATCACCGCGATCAGTATCGTTCCCGTGCTCAACGCCGTCAACTGCGCCTGCTGCGCGGGCGTGATGGGCGGCGCCGTGCTGGGAGTGTGGTTCTATAAAAAAAGCTTTCCAGCGGACATGCCCTTCGCCGTGGGGGACGGTGTGATCGTCGGGACGCTGTCGGGACTGGTGGCGGCTCCCCTGGTGACGCTGCTGCAGTTTCTCATGCTCGGCTTTGCGTCGACGGACTTCAGCTTCCAGCTGCAGGATGAAATCGACCGCGCGTTCTCGCAGGCGGAATCGCAGGCCACGGATCCCGCTGCCGTCGAGGCGGCCCGCGAACTCGTCATGCAGCTGGCCAGTACACCGTTCCTGCTCTTTCTCGTCGGACTGCTGTTCTCCCTCGTGATTTTCGTCGGTTTCGGAGCCCTCGGCGGTGTCATCGGCGGAAATATTTTCAAAACGAAAATTATCGCCCCACCACCGGCGGCGAACTGATCGGCACCTCGCCGCGTAGAAGTATTTCGCGCTGCAATGCAGCTCCTGTTTTCAACGAATTCCCGGTTACCCATGCGACGCATACTCTTTCTCGCCCTCTGTTGCCTCCTCTTCCTCCCCCTATCCCTTCCCGCGCAGGCGGGACCGGTGGCGGGCAGCACGTTCACCGTACTGTACAATCCCCCCGCGGACTCGCCGCTGGCGGACGCCGCGGAAGTGACGCTCATCTATGTCTTCGATTTCTGGAATGTGCGCTACGGGACGCGCCTGGCGCTCTGGCAGAACGTTCTCTCTCCCGATACCAGCCGCGTGCGTTATGCGCGCATGGAACGGGCGGGAGAAAGCTGGGCGGCGGACATCCCCATTCCATCGGACGCCGCGTTGCTCTCCTATATCGTCACGGACGGAACGCATGTGGACGGCAACGAGCAGAAGACCTGGGTGCGCTACGTGATGAACGGCGACGGAAAACCCGTGATGAACGCGCGCTTTTACAACATCCCCTTTCTCAAACTCGCACGCGCGGAAATCGGCGTGCTCATCCGCGAGGCCGAGCGCGAGGTCGTCGACTGGCCGGAAAACTTTCGCGCCTATCAGCAGTATTTCACTCTGCTGCTCGAACAGGCGAAAGGGAGTCCCCGGACGCAGGAGCGCATCGCGGGACGTATCGCGGAACTCGAGGAGCAATACGGCACGGATCCCGGCTTCCTGAACATGGCGGCCGAGGTGTGGTACTACGTGCTGCAGGACCAGGCGCGCGCACTCGAATACCGCAAGCGCATCGAGCCTTCGGCCATGTGGCCGCAGGTCTTCGCCATGGTGGACCGCCAGGGAACGCAGCAGGACGAAGTGGATCGCGTCAGCCAGAATCAGCAGCGGCGGCGCGCGCTGATCGGGAACGTCCTTCCGGAATTCAACCTGCGTGACGCCGCGGGCGCCAAGGTGGCCTTTCCAAGGAGGAACGGCACTCCGCTGGTACTCCTGTTCTGGGCCTCGACTTCGGAGCGGTCCTGCAACATGCTCGATGCGCTGCGTGCGGCGGTCGCACCGCTGCCCGAGGACGCGCTCGACATCGTCGCGGTGAGCGTGGACCTGGAGGAGAAGAAGGCGCTCGAGCATTTCTCCGGGCAGGCGATGCCCTTCGAACTGCTATTCAACCAGGGCAGCACCCTGCACCTGCTCGGGGTGGACAGCATTCCCGTCACCATACTGGTGGACGGGGAGGACACCGTGCGCGACATTCTCGTCGGCTACGATACCGACATCGCGTCGGGACTCCGCACCGCACTCACCGCTCTGCTCCGTTCCCGCTGATCATTTCCACGAGGACACATGCCGGCAACACGCATCATCGATATCAGTACGCCGCTCGACGCGGAAACTCCTTCCTATGCCGGGGACCCGGTATTCACACGCACCGTGGTCTCCGCCATCGCGGCGGACGGCAGCGGGTACAACCTCTCCGCGCTCGCGATGAGCGCACACACGGGTACCCATATCGATGCGCCCGCGCATTTTCTCGCGGAGGGAAAGACCATCGACCAGGTGCCGGCGCGGCGCTGGGTAACTCCCGCCGTCGTCATCGACCTCCCGCATCCCGGACCCATCCACCCATCACAGCTCGAACGACGGGGCATACGCGCGGGGGACGCCGTGCTGCTGCGGGCCAACGCGAGGCGTGCCGCGGACGCCGGTCCCGACGACTTCTCCGCGCTCACGCGCGACGCCGCGGAACTGCTGGTGGCGAAAAAAATCAATCTCGTCGGCATCGACGCGCTCTCCATAGAATCCTACCTCGACGCCGATTTCCCGGTGCACAGGAAACTGCTGCGCAACGACGTCCTCATCATCGAGGGACTGCGGCTCGCGCATGTGCGTCCCGGACGCTATACGCTGGTCGCCACACCTCTGCTGATACGCGGCGGCGACGGCGCCCCGGCCCGTGCCCTGCTCATCGCGCGCTCCTGAGCGTGAACTTTCCCCTCCCCGCTTAGCGGATTTTTCCGTATTTTTTAAGATCCAGGGCCAGCGACCGCCGGCCCTCTTCCGCATGAACATGAATGATGAGGTACGATCGATGATGTTTGCTTCGATGTCCCCGCAGAAACTGCGCAATCTGACCGCCGCGCTGTTCTGCCTGACCTGTATGCTCGCACCTGCGCAGCTGGCGGCACAGACCGCCGCCGACAATGCCTTTACCACGGTGGACGCCACCCGCCTCTTCCGTCCCGTGACTCCGGACGGACTGCGCAAGGCGCTTCCCGTCGCTTCCCCGCAGGCGCTGACCGTGGAAGTGCCGCTCGCTTCCTTCCCGCAACTGCGCGCGGATGACAACATCCTCCTCACGTCCTTTCCCATGCCCGACGGCAGCAGCGCCGACCTGGAGCTGCGCGCCCTGAAGATCTTCAGTGACGACGCCGTCGTCGTCGTCCATGGTACGCAGGGCGAGCGCCGGCGCGCACTGCCCGACGTTCGCGCCTACCGCGGCAGCATCCGCGGTGAGGAGGGAAGCTTCGTCTGGCTGGCCGTCGAGTCCGCCGGCATGACCGGCAGCGTACTGCGCGGCGGCATCGAGTTCAGCTTCACCACGCGTCTCGCCGACGCACCGCAGACCGGGGATGCCCGACTGCTGACCGTGTACGAAGCGACGCCCGAGATGCAGGCCTTCGACTGCGGGGTGGAGGACGAGCTTTTCATTGACGACATCCTCCGCGGCATGCCCACCGGTGCCGGGGCGCAGGTCCTGACGGCGGACATGGATACGCTCGTCGCCCGCCTGGCCATCGATATCGACTACGAGGCCTTCCAGCACTACGGCGGCATCGAGGCGTCGGAGAATTACATTGCCTCCCTGTTCACGGGCGTGATCGCCATTTACGAGCGCGACGTGGCCGTGACTTTCGAGATCTCCTACATGCGCACCTGGGACAGCGAGGACCCCTACAGTCCCGCCAGCGACAAGGCCGCGCTCAACAGCTTCACCGAGTACTGGCGCGACAACATGGACGATGTGGACCGCACGCTGGCCTCACTGATTTCCCGCAAACCGATTTCCGCCAACGGTGTGACGCAGGGACTCGCCTGGGTGAACCAGCTCTGCAGCCGCACGCATGGCTACGCCTTCGTCAAGCTCAGCGGCAACAACGGCAACATCGAGGGACATGCCGGCGTCTGGGCGCATGAGATCGGGCACAACTTCGGATCCCCGCACACCCATTCCTGCGTCTGGAATCCCCCGATCGACAGCTGCTATACGGCGGAGCCCATC
>JAVVFP010000720.1:0-1507 GCA_032250495.1 Bacteroidota bacterium
GCGCGAACTGCTCGGTGCAATAGAGGACCACCTGCACGAGCAGGCGCTGTCGAAGAGCATGGAGGCCAGCAAGGAGGCCTTCGCCGACCTTCCGGCGGGCATGCGCACGACCTGGGAGATGGCCGAGCGCGGACTCGGACTCGGGGATATCGCGCAGCGGCGGGGACTGACGGAGGGAACGGTGTCGAATCACCTGGCGGATATGATACGCCGCGGCATGAAACTGCGCCTCGACCCGCTGGTGCAGCAGGCGCGACAGGAGCAGATTCGCGGCGCGGTACGCCGCCTGCGTGACACGAACATGAAGAAGATAAAGGCGATGTGCGACAGCGAAATCAGCTACGCGGAAATCCGCATCATGCTCGCCGTCATCGAACGCGAGAAAGCGACCAGGAGTCAATAACGCTCCGCGCGGTCCGACCGGTGCTGCGAACGTTCAGCACACCGACAGGTACTGCATGCTAAACAGCGCACGGGCGTCGGTCCATACCTTTTCGACGGAGAAGTACGGGGCGGCCAGACGGGCGAATTCCTCGGGATGGTACTTGTAGGAGTACTCGGTGAGTATGCTCTCCCCGTTGCGGAAGGTGAAATGCTCGCCGGCGACATCGACGCGCTGTGCGCGCTTGCTGACCAGGTGCATTTCGATGCGTCCCTCCGCACCGTTGTACACCGCACGGTGGCGGAAGGCGTCGAGATCGAAGTCGGCGTCAAACTCCCGGTTGAGGCGCACGAGCATGTTGCGGTTGAAATCCGCCGTCACACCCCGGTCGTCGTTGTACGCCGCCTCCAGTGTCGCCGTATCCTTCTTCCTGTCCACCCCGATCAGCAGTCCGCCGTCCTCACCCACCACATCCGCGATATGCGAGAGGAAGTCCGCCGCCTGGGCGGGAGTGAAATTCCCTATGGTCGAACCGGGGAAGAAGACCACGCGGCGGTCATGCGTCGCATCGATTTCCGGCAGTTCGAAATCCTGCGTGTAATCGGCGGGAATCGGGAAGACATGCAGCGACGGGTATTCGCGGCGCAGTTCGCCTGCCGCGGCCAGCAGGTGTTCGCCCGAGATGTCTATGGGCACGTAGCCGGCGATGTCCCGCATGTGATCGAGCAGCAGGCGGATTTTCACACTCGCACCTGCGCCGTATTCGATCAGCAGGCAGCGCCGTCCGAGCTGCCGGGCGATGTCCGTGATATTGTCGCGCATGATGCCGATTTCCGTGCGCGTGGGATAGTACTCTTTCAGCGTGCAGATGTCCTCGAACAGCGCCGAACCGATTTCGTCGTAGAAATATTTGCTCGGCAGCATTTTCTGCGGTCGGCGCAGTCCCGTGAGCAGTTCATCGCGCAGCAGCCGGGTTTCCCGGTCGACCGTGGTCGCGGCTTGCAGTGTCATCGTTTCTCCCCGGTATCTTTTGCCAGTCGTATGCCCGTGAACTGCCAGCGGCTGTGCGGCGGAAAGAAATTCCGGTAGCTGCTGCGGATGTGCTCACGAGACGTTGCAACCGAC
>JAVVFP010000107.1:0-8368 GCA_032250495.1 Bacteroidota bacterium
GACCCCGCAGTCCAGCGCACGGCATTGCGCGCTCGTCTGCGAGGAACTCGAACGCCTGCGTTTCCAGGACGCGGATCTCGATCCCACCGCCCTGCTCCGCAGTCACCGCGGCGGCTACGTGCGCTTCCACAACACCAAGGCGCAGCGTCTGCGTGCGGCCCGCACACAGTGGCGGGACACCCTGGCACGCATCCGCGGCGATCTGCCCGACCGTCACCTGCGCAACACGCTGGCCGAGACGGTGGCGGGACTCGGCTACAAGGAGGCCAGTCACTTCCTTCGCAACATCGGGCGCAGCAACCTGGCCATCGTCGATCGCCACATCATCCGCAATCTCATCCGCCTCGGCGTTCTCGATGACTGGCCGAAATCGATTTCCCGCCGCCGGTATATGGAAATTGAGGCGCATTTTGAGGATCTTGCACACGGCGTCGGCATTCCGATGGACGAGCTGGATCTCCTGCTCTGGCGCCGTGAAACCGGTTATATCCTCAAATGAACGACCTTGCACATACGGTCACCTCTCCACCGCGCCTGGTCCTCACCGACTGCAGTTTCGCCTACGAACAGCAATCCGTGCTGCAAAGCGTCGACGCCACGGTGGAGTCCGGTGAATTTCTCGGCATCGTCGGTCCGAACGGCGCGGGGAAAACCACGCTGCTGCGCCTGCTCTCCGGACAGCGCGCGCCCGCGAAGGGAACGGCCACGGCCGACGGGAGTGCGCTGCATTCGATGCCCGCGCTGCAGCGCGCACGGCTGATCGCCGTCGTCCCGCAGTCCGAGGCCGTCATGTTTCCCTGGCCGGTGTATTCCTTCGTCATGCTCGGACGACACCCGCATTCGCGCAGCTTCGGCTTCGAGCGTCCGGACGATCACCGTGCCGTCGAGGCAGCCATGCGCATGGTGGGCATCGCGCACCTGGCCGCACGCAGGGCCACCGATCTTTCGGGCGGGGAACTGCACCGTGTCCTCATCGCACGCGCACTCGCGCAGGACACGCCCGTGCTCCTGCTCGACGAACCCAACGCCCACCTCGACATCCGCCACCAGGTGGAACTTTTCGAACTGCTCGCCCGGCTGCACGCGTCCTCAGGTCGCAGCATCGTCATCATCACACACGATCTCAATCTCGCATCCATGTACTGCGACCGCCTGCTGCTGATGGACGGCGGACGCATCGCCGCGCACGGAGCGCCGCGCGAGGTGCTGCGCGACGAGCTGATCGCACGACATTTCGGCGTGCGCGTCGGCATCGAGGACGCCGAGCGGCCCCATGTGCGCCTCCTGCGACCGGAAGGAAATTCCTGACCCCCCACCGCCCGCAACCGTGGCATGCGACGTCCCGGTGCGCTATCTTTGATAATCACTATTTGAGTACAACCGTCAATGTCGATCACACGTAGAGAAGCGCGCGAAAAGTCCATGCAGGTGCTGTATGCCTACGAGATTTCGCGTGAACCCATAGAAATGCTCTTCGAATCCATCGCTGGAGAGGAACTCGGCGAGGATCAGGATATGTACCGTTTCGCGCAGGCGCTGGTGTATTCCGTTCTCAATCACCGCAGCGAAGCGGACCTGCTGATCAGGGAGAAGGCGCTGCACTGGGATTTCGAACGCATGGCCACCATGGACCGCATCCTGCTGCGCATGGGCATCGTCGAATTCCTGTACTTCCCGGAAATCCCCACGAAAGTGTCCATCAACGAATGCGTCGACATCGCCAAACGCTACAGTACCGAGCAGAGCAGCCGCTTTATCAACGGCATGCTCGACAGCATACTCGGCGCACTGAAGAGCGGGGACAGGATAAAAAAGGAAGGCCGCGGCCTTATCGACAGGTAACGTTCCTGCGTCCCGGCATTCCGTCTGTTTGCGCATTGCTCGAAAGGCCGTTATGACCGCCACCGCCGCGGCAACCCGCATACGTACCGCGCATGACCGCGTCCTGCATGGCTGGTACATGTACGACTGGGCCAATTCCGCCTTCGCCGTCACCATCCTGGCGGCCCTCTTCGGTCCGTATCTCGACAAGGTGGTCGTCCCCGACGCCGGGTTCGACATCCCGCTGCTCGGCGTCACCGCCCTGAGCGCCACCTCGCTCTACGGGTACGCCCTCGGCATTTCCGCGCTGCTCGTGCTGCTGAGCTCCCCGATACTCGGCGCCATCGCGGATTCGACCTCGGCGAAAAAATCCTTCCTCATGTTCTTCTGCTACCTGGGCAGCAGCGCCTCCCTCCTGATGTTCTTCGTCGGCGAAGGGGACGTCACCATGGCGCTGCTACTGTTCATGGTCGCGAATTTCAGTTTCGTATCCGCGAACGTGTTCTACGACGCCTTTCTGCCGCATATCGCCGCGCCCGAGATGCAGGACGTGGTATCCGGCAAGGGCTACGCCTACGGCTACGCGGGCGGGGGGCTGCTGTTCACCCTGCAGCTGCTGCTGGTGCAGTTCCACGAGCTGATCGGCATCAGCGAAGTGATGGCCGTGCGCATGTCGCTGGGCAGCGTGGGACTCTGGTGGGGCGGTTTTTCGATGATCACCTTCTCGCGCCTGACCGAACCCCGGCTGACGCGTCCGAGAGAACACGTCGCCACACTCGTCGCCGACGGTTTCCGCCGCATCCGCCTCACCTTCAGCAAGGTCCGCTCGCTGCGCCAGCTGGGCACCTTTCTCCTCGCCTTCATGATTTACAACGACGGCATACAGACCGTCATCGCCATGGCCACCATTTACGGCAGCGAGGAACTCGGCTTCGATACGCTCACGCTCATGGGGGCCCTGCTGATGATACAGTTCGTCGGCGTCGTGGGCGCGCAGCTCTTCGGTATGCTGGCCCGCCGCTTCGGCAGCAAGAACATGGTAATCGTCGCGCTGATGATATGGACGGGCGTCATCGTCTACGCCTATTTCATGACCGAGCCGATGGAGTTCTGGATACTCGGCGCCGTGGTGGGACTCGTCCTCGGCGGCAGCCAGGCGCTGTCACGCTCGATGTACAGCCGCATCATTCCCCCCGCCGCATCGGCGGAGTTTTTCGGTTTCTTCTCCGTCTTCGAAAAATTCTCCGCCATCTGGGGACCCATCGCCTTCGCGCTGATCCGCCAGCTCACCGGCAGCGCGCGACTGAGCATACTCTCCCTCGTCGTCTTCTTTTTCGTGGGCATGATCGTGCTCATCTTCGTTCGCATGGACAAGGCGGAGGAGGAGCGCGACAGGCTGGAGCGGTCCCTCGGCAACCTGCCCGAAGCCCTGCCATAGCAGTGGCGCCGGCGATCGGCGCCTTGGAAAAAAGCTATCCCGGTTTACGTCGCGGCGAGTGTTCCGAAGGGTGCGGGAACAACATTTCAGGCGATATATTTGACTTTTGTACCGCATTTCCTTAGGTAATATATGTAACCTGACTCCGCTGCATCGGAGTATGGGATTGCGGGAGTCGAGCCGGACGATGACATCATTCCTCTCTGCGCTGCCTAAAGCCCGCCATGCGGCACTTCGATGCGAAGCAGCAGGTGCATGTAGAACTATGTATCAGGAGAAGAGTACATGTCAAGGAAAATGAAGACCTTCGTTATGAACGAAATCGGGAAAGTGGGGATGATGGAAAAGGACATACCCGAGGATCCGGGTCCGAACGGTGCAATCATCAAAACCACGGTAGCGCTGGTTTGCACATCCGACACGCACACGGTGAAGGGGGCGATCGGCCAGCGCGAAAACATCACGCTCGGACACGAGGCGGTGGGAGTGGTTGAAAGCGTCGGCAGCGAGGTCACTGTCGCAAAGTCCGGCGACCGCGTCGCGGTGAACGCCATCACTCCCTGCTATACCTGTGAAAACTGTCTTCGCGGATACACCTCGCAGTGCCAGCAGATGCTCGGCGGATGGAAGTTCGCGAATATCAAGGACGGTGTATTCGCCGAGTATTTCCACGTCAACAACGCCCAGGCCAATCTCGCCCCGATTCCCGACAGCGTCCCTGATGAATCCGCGGTATACACCACAGACATGATGTCCACCGGATTCATGGGTGCAGAGCATGCGAACATCCCCATCGGCGGATCTATCGCCGTGTTCGCGCAGGGACCGGTCGGTCTGATGGCCACCGTCGGTGCGCGACTGCGCGGTGCGGGACTGATCATCGCCGTCGAGAGCGTGCCGAAGCGGCAGGAACTCGCCCGTCATTTCGGCGCGGACGAAATTGTGGATTTCACGAAGGTGGATCCGGTCGAGCGCATCAGGGAACTGACCGGCGGTGACGGTGCGGATTCCGCGATCGAGGCACTCGGCGCGCAGGTCACGTTCGAGGCGGCGATCAGAGCCGTTCGTCCGGGTGGCACGGTATCGGTCGCCGGGTATTTCGGCGAAGGCGATTATGTGAACATTCCCCGCGAGGACTGGGGAGTCGGCATGAGCGACAAGGTCATTCGCACGGGATTGTGTCCGGGTGGACGCGAGCGCATGGGCCGGCTGCTGCGCCTGCTCGAAAACGGACGCGTCGACCCCACGCCCATGACAACGCACACCTTCGGCTTCGATGATATCGAAAAGGCCTTTTCGCTGATGGACAGCAAGGAGGACGGCGTCATCAAGCCGCTGATCACGTTCTGAGTGCGCTCAGATACCGCTGGTCATGCGGAAAAAGCCGCCCTGCTCCGCCACCCCGTGTCCCGCGAGCACATGGCGGAGTCCCGCCGTGATACGCAGTCCGCTGGCAAGTGAGAGCAGCGCGCCCGCGCTGATCGAAGTCGTTGTGCCCTTCTCCCATACTCCACCCGCCAGCGCCGCTTCCACGACAGGCTGCAGCGCTGCGGTCAGCTGCCAGCCCATGGCGACCGAGGTCATCTGCATGGGCGGCAGCGCGGGGGCGTCGAGCGGGAGCACGAGCGCGAAATTGACGGCGGTACTCAGTCTGCCGGCGCTCACTCCCGCGATCAGTGCGGGAGTCACGCTCCACGCCTCCGCACCCGGCACCAGTCCCCCACCGCCGTACGTGAGGCCCAGCGGGGATTGCAACATCGCCGACAGCGCGAGCGCATGTTGCGTCCCTTCCGCGAACTGCCACTTCACGCCGATCCCCGCATCCCCGAGTCCCGCTCCGGCATGTGATTCCGCCCCGTGCTCCTGCATTTCGCACCAGCACACGCTCAGGCAGATGTCCAGCGCATCTGAAATGCCCCGCGTGATGCCGAGATGCGCCGTTCCCGCGCTGTGTGAATGCACGGAGGCGAGGGGATGATCGTCGACCTCGCCATAGAAAAACTGGTATCCGAACTCCACTTCCATCTCCCCGCTTCCCAGGACGGGCGCGTCGACCACGTCCAGCTTCGCGCTTTCGACCGCGAGCTGCTGCGCCTGCGCCGCCGCTGCGGCGACAAGGAAAACGACAACGGTGAAATACTTCATAGGTGCTTCTATCCTTATTTAGACCTCGTACTATCTGCAACATACAAAAAGGAGTGCTTGTTCACAATACCCGCATGTCGTTTTTACTGATTTTTTACCGGACGGTACCGATTTTTTCCCTGCCTCGGTGCGTAACGTATCGGCGGTTTCCCTGTCTCGCGTATACACATCTACAGGAGGAACGACCATGAGCCGAAACCTGCTTGTTCTGACGGCCGCAGTGCTGTTGCTTTTCGCGACGGGATGTCTCGAGTCGGGTGGTGACGCCCTGGCCCCAGAGCCATCTCCCGTCGAGCGCGATGCGGGGAGCTACATCCTTCACGCGCGGTATGATACGTTGCGCAGCTTTCCCGGTGGTGGAGGAGTATTCACGATGCACATTGAACCGGACATGGAGTTCGCGGGAAGCGTGCGTCTGTCGGTGGAGGCACCGGAAGGACTCGGCGCGCGGTGGGACCGCATGCTGCTGGACGCGGAGTCGCGGGGAGCGGAACTGTCCCTGCATCCCGCGCCGACGCTGGCGACGGGATTGTATGCACTGACCGTGATCGCGCGACACGGCGGTGTGCAGAAGGAATACTCCCTGCATGTCGACATGCGGGAGTGGTCACAGTCCGGTCCGGGACATGAGATGGACAGGCGGCAGGATTTTCTCGACTGGCTTGCCGTGGCGCACCCGGAGCTCGGCGACGTCGACGCGCTGCCGTATTTCCGCTTCTGCACGTATCCGGAAATACTCATCGTCGAGCACTGGACCTTCCTGAGCGCGGAGTGGGAGATGCGCGTGTGCTTTCACGTGATGATTCCCCCCCACAACTGGTCGATGATGCTGCTGCGCCGCACCGGTGCGCCTGTTCCGCTGCTTGCGGCGCGACGCGAGAGCGACGGACGCATCACGGAGTTTCCCGTCACCGAGTATCCGACGCATTTCGGTTACTGAACGTTCGCTACCGACGCGCTGCAACCTGGCGATGAACTTTTGCAACATGAGGACAAAGCGCTGCGTGTGTGCGTTCCGTGACTGGACGCGGCTGCAACATTCCGGCAAGAATTTGCAACAGAGGTGAAAGATCCCGGCTGCGCGGTTCACTACCTTGCTCCCGTTGTCGCTGCCACGACGCAGCATTTTTCTACCACAGCTTCCGGGAGGAAGGAACAATGAAACATCTCATCACACTCGTCACCCTGCTGCTCTGCGCATCCACCGTCGCGGCGCAGTCCGTCATCACCCTGCAGCCTGGTCCCGAACAGGGCAAGGACGCCATGGTCTGGGACGATCCCCTCTATAACAAGGCCGTGCGCAACTACGCGGAGCACGAGGAAATGCTCGTGCACGCCTGGACCGACCAGGCCGTTCCCGTATTCGCGCGCAGCTATATCTCCTTTGATCTGTCGGACATCACGCGCGCGGATCTCACGTCCGCCGTGCTCACGCTGTACAACAATCCACAGGGAACGTTCGAAGGCCAGCACCGTCCGTGGAGCGGTCCGAACCGCGCCTTCGTCCGGCGCGTGATCACTCCGTGGGATGAAAACACCATCTCGTGGAACAATCAGCCTTCGTACACGGACTGGGACCAGGTCATGCTTCCCGCATCTGTGACCGGAAACGAGGACTACGTGATAGACGTCACTGCGATGGTTCGCGACATGCTGTACCGCTTCCGTGACCGCAGCCACGGTTTTGCCATCATGCTCGAGCAGGAAGATTTCTACCGTGCGCTCGTGTTCACCACCAGCGATTACCCCGATCCCGCGCGTCGCCCGAAGCTCGAACTCCGCTTCGCCGGCACCAGTGCCGTGGAAGCTCCGGCTCCGCCATCGCCCCTCAAGCTCGACATTTACCCCAATCCCACCTCCGCGCAGGTGGAAGTCTACGCCGAACTGCCTGATGGCGGCAGGGGTTATGTCGAATTGCTCAACCTTGCCGGACAGGTGATATCGTCCTGGGACCTTCACGAAAGCACGCTGCTGCACATCCCGCTCACGGGACTCGCTTCCGGCCAGTACTGGCTGCGCTTCGGCACGGACGCCGACGTGCAGATCAAGCCGCTGATCGTGCAATAAGCCCTGCGGACGCCCGCGGCAGTGAAACACGTCCCCGCCTGCTGCGTATTCCCCTTTACCGGCGTATATTATCCCCTGTCCGCCGGTTTCACATGTCGCACAGGTAGCGTTGATATCATGCCCACTCCCGAACAGATACTTGAAGGACTACAGCGCATCAGCACGCAATTCACGGGACTCGCCCTGCTCTGGCACATCGCGGCCGGTGCGCTGCTCATCACGCTGGCCCTGGGACGGCGACCGTCCCGTCGAACACTCGGCGTCCTGCTCACGCTTCCAATGTTCTCTGTCAGCCTGCTTGCATGGCTGGACGGCAATCCCTTCAACGGGAGCATATTCGCTGTGCTCGCCATCGCCCTGCTCGTCATCGCCCTCCGATTGCCGAAGGGAGCAGTGGCGATGGACCGCACATGGAGATACTCCGCGATTGCGATCATCATCTTTGGCTGGGCCTACCCCCATTTCCAAACCGGCACCGGCATATGGCATTACCTGCTGACCGCCCCGCTGGGCCTCGTCCCCTGTCCCACCCTCGCGATGGTGATCGGCATCACCATGCTTTTCGGCGGACTGGATTCGAAGAGCTGGTCACGCGTACTCGGCGCCGCGGGCATCCTGTACGGCACCTTCGGTGCCTTCCGTCTCGGCGTCACCGTCGACATCGTCCTGCTCGCTGCGGCCATCCTGCTCTTCGCGCTTCCCGCGCGTGCAGCGCAGCCCTCTGTCATGACGAATGGCGGTACAGCAAAGTGATGCGCCACCGCTCGCATTCCGATGTCGCGCATGTTGCCCCTCCGCCGAATTCCAGCTATATTGCAATGCTCGGGGTGTAGCGTAGCCCGGTATCGCGCCTGCTTTGGGAGCAGGAGGTCGTCGGTTCAAATCCGGCCACCCCGA
>JAVVFP010000108.1:0-8361 GCA_032250495.1 Bacteroidota bacterium
GGAGAAAGAAGCTGTGAATCACGTCCATCGACGAAAGACGGACCAACACGGTCTTGTTCACCGGGATGGTCATGCTGTTTATGGTGGTGAGATCGTCCTTCCCGTTCGGATCCGCGGGATCGACGCCGAAAGGATTGGTGGTGGAAATGAAGCTGATGTCGCGGCGGCCGAAAATGCCGTCCGACCCCGGGTAACGGAAATGCCACAGGTATGTCTGCCCCATGACTTCGACGACGAGGTCCGGATTCGGCGTCTTGTCCGCATACTTGATGTCCTCCCAGATCCCGTCGCTGTAAAAGGCGAGGAAAAGGAAAAGGGCGAACGGCAGCGCCGTCCATGAGAATTCCAACAGGTTGTTGCCGTGATAATGGTACGCCTTTTCGCCCTTCCGCTTCCGGCGGTAGCGGATGATGAAGACGATGTATATCGCATTGACGATCACAAAAATCGCGATGGAGATATAGTAGATCAGCGAAAAGAGATGATCGACACCTTCTCCGAAGACGGAGACATTTTCCGGGAGCCAGTCAAGCATGTTCGTGGTACCTCTGTTGCATTCGATGCTCTTGCGTCACAGGGATGATGTAAGTTCTTCTTCCGTCCATGCGCCGGCCTTGCTCTTGGTGGCCTCGCGCTCCGCCTGCACGGTTTCGACAGTGACCTCTGCGGCGCTGTTGCCGAAATTCGTACGGATGAAATTGATGACGTCCGCGATTTCCTGATCGCTGAGATCGTTTTTCCAGGGCTGCATGACGCCGTTGTATTTCGTCCCGTCGCGTTCGATCGGACCCTGGAAACCGTGCAGCACGATGCGGATCGGCAGGCGCGGATCACCGGTGACGAGATCGGACCCCGCGAGCGACGGGTAGACGCCAGGAATGCCCTTGCCCGTCATCTGATGGCAAACCGCGCACTTGGCGTTGTAAACGCCGGCGCCCGGACCGCCCGCCGTGGCAACGGCACTGGCGTTCTGCGCTGCGCCGGCCTCGTCCTCCCAGGCGGGAGGCGTCTCGTCGTCGACGAAGGCGTAACAACCACCCAACAGAATCAATGCGCTGAAAACGGCGACGAAAACCGTGTAATATTTACGAAGTCCAAATACTATTGAACTGCGGCAGGAATGTGCGTCGTCACGAGAAGTCATGGGGATCAGTACTGATGTTGAAACCGTGAATACGTTTGATTACAGGGATCGAAACAAGCTACGGCTTGTCCGAATTACAAACAAGTATCCGCGATGGATTCTCGGCTGATTTTCTATGCATTGCAACGGAGCCATCGAAGTCAATAGTTCCCTTCCACGGAAGAAACAACCGCCCGAAAACGGCTGTTTTGAATGATTTAGCAGATTTTCACCTCCCCTACTCCCCGGTGACACCCGGGTGGATCAGCAGCTGTAAACACCTGTTTTGCAGAAGCTTACTGCACCCGCATCGGCCTCTTCCGCGTCTTGTTCCGCGCCAGATTATCTCGTGTATTTTTTCTCCTGGCGGGTTAACGAAGGAACGCGAAAGAGCGCCGCCTCGGCATGGCGGCGACAGCTTTCGCGTCCGTTACTTTTTTCTCCCGACTGCTCAGGCGGCCAGTTCGCGTACGTCCTTGATTTCCCCGTCGAGCGTGAGCACATGCTCCTCGACGACGAGATCCTTGCGACCGCTCATCGCAAGGGCCTGTTCGACGAGCATCGACAGGCCGCGGCAGCAGGGAACCTCCATGATGACGACGATGACTTTCGGAATGCTGCTCTCCTGGAAAATCGCCGCCAGCTTCTGCGCGTATGGTTCGGTGTTGTCGAGTTTGGGACAGGCGACCACGACGCTGCGGTTGCGCAGGTAGCGCTGATGCACTTCGGCGGAGGCGATCGGACCACAGGTGCTCATCACCAGCATCTCCCGGTCGCGGAAAAACGGTGCGCCCGGCTGCACGAGGTGCAGCTGCACCGGCCACTGGCCGAGTTCGCTGGGAATGAGCGCCGGGGCTGCCAGCGGATTTGCTGCGGGTGCCGCACTGCACCTGATCTCACGGGCGGCGGATCCGGGACAGCCGCCGCTGATCGCACCGGGATGTCCCTGCGCCTGCATGGGCTGCGCCTGCATGACAGGAATACGCACTTCCTCCCTCCGGTCCCGCTGTGCGCTGCCAGGACAGCCGCCGCCAGGCGCGTGCCCCGCTCCGTACGCGTGCCCCGCTCCGTGCGGGTGTTCATGGCGCGCCTGTGCTTCTTCGTAACGGCGAACGGCATCAATTCCCCGGGTTTCGAGCAGATGTCGCCGCGTGGCTGCGTCATCAAAGGCCGGTGCTTCGCGCCGAATCACCTTCAGGGCGCCGGTGGGACATACGCCCACGCAGTCACCGAAGCCGTCGCAGAATTCCGCCTTCACGAGTTTCGCTTTTCCGTCGACGATGCGGATGGCGCCTTCCGAGCAGCCGATTACGCAGTCGCCGCAGCCGTCGCAGAGTTCTTCGTTGATTGCTATGATTTCTCGTGACATGGAGTGCTCCTTTGCTGAATGTTCTCCCGTCAATATGGCATGTGCGCAGCTCCCGCGCCTTGACGAAAGTCAATTCCGTCGAAATCGGCGTGAGCGGCAGGCAGATCGGCAGATTATTCGGAGCAGTATGCGCGCAGGGCATGTGCGTCGGGCAGGAGGAAACCGTTGCGGCGTTCCTCGATGACTCCGTGGGACTTGAATTCCCGGAGCGTGCGCGAGAGTGTCTCGGGGATGGTCCCGAGCAGGGTGGCGAGTTCCCTCTTGGAGAAGGGTACGGGACAGAAGAGGATGCCCGCACTGTCCTCGGCGTTGCGCAGGAGATAGTTGGCGAGCCGCGCCTTGACGTCCCGCCGCGAGAGGTCTTCCAGCGCGGAGACGAAGGAGCGCAGCCGGCGCGAGTACGCGTGGAGGATGCGCAGCGAGAGCAGGGGTTCGGCGAGGAGCAGCGCGACGAAGCTGCGGCTGTCGATGCGCAGGACGCTGCCGTCGGTCATGGCGATGCAGGAAGCGGGATAGGTCTTCACGTCGAACATCGCGGCTTCGGCGATGACATCTCCCTCCTGCTGAATATGCACGATGAACTCATCTCCACCCGGTGTCACGCGATAGACCTTGAACTGGCCTTCGAGCACCGCGTAGAAGGCGTGGGCCGCATCGCCCTCGAAGTACAGATGCGAGCCCTTCTCGGGCGTGCAGACGGTCACGCACTCCGCGACCATGCGTCGCTGTGCGTTGTCGAGCGTATCGAAGAGGAATATGCGGTCAAGCGCTTCAGCTGTGTCCATGTCAGAACATAGCGACCCGGGGAGAAAACGGCAAGGGCGAACCCGCGGGTCCGCCCTTGCACGATACCGGAAAGCTGATCAGCGGATGATGGCCAGGATGTCCGCGCGGGAGAGGATCAGATAGTCCGTTCCCTCGTAGCTGATTTCATCACCGGCGAATTTAGCGAAGAGAACGCTGTCGCCTTCCGTGAAAACGTCCTTCAGCTCCTCGTCGGTTCCGACGGCGACGACCTTCCCCATCTGGGGTTTTTCCTTCGCCGTGTCGGGAATGATGATGCTGCCGACTTTCTGCTCTTCCTGCTCGATACGTTCGATGAGCAGGCGATCATCGATCGGTTGAATGTTCATGTGCACTCCGTAACGTTGATTTTATTTGAGGTTCAGCAAATTATCGATTTTGGCCCTGTCGAAGCCGACGATGGGACGGTTGTTGATCCAGAGCTGCGGGACGCCCTGCTGCCCGGTCTTCCGCACCATCTCTGCGGCGGCGCGGCCGTCCCTGCTGACGTCAACGTCCTTGAAACGCACGCCGTGCTGCTTGAGGTAGCGTTTGACGTTCACGCAGTGGGGACAGGTGGGGGTGGAAAAAACGACGACTCTCTGTGTCTGTGCCATGGGTCTGCGCATGTGCTGTGAAATGAATGGGGCGACGGGAAGATCAGCCCAGTGCCTCGACGGCGAGCAGCAGTCCCATGAAGGCGAAATACGGTACGGCGATTTTCGGATTGCACATGATCGGACAGCCGCCGGTCACGCGGCTCAGGTTCTTGCTGATCAGGTATCCGGCACCGCCGCCCAGGACGGCACCGCCAAGGGCAGTCAGAATAATCATTGCGTCGCCTTGCTGATGTTGGGAAATACTGTCGTGTCATGGACACGGCCGACGGGGACGGAGCATGCCAATCTCCCGAATCGGTATACTCAGATGAGATGCAAAAAAGCGGCGTGAAGATTCAGTCGCGTTCCTGTATGCCGAGGGTATCGAGCAGCATGCGCCGGGCGTCGTCGGAGAAACACGGCGAGGTCGCGCGGTACAGCCCTATCATTTTGTCGATGGAGTCGCAGTAGGATTTACAATCGGGACATTTCTCGAGATGCCGCTCGAGTTCGCGGCAGCGCTCGGAATCATCCGCATCGCCGAAATGGGCGCAGATGTAATCCAGGACTTCCTCACAGGACTCGAATTTCTGCTGTATTGTTTCACTCATGATCACGCTCTTTGAAAATGGGAGTCAGTTCGCTGCGGAGGAATGCGCGTGCACGATGAAGCCGTGACTTGACGGCTGGAACGCTCAGGTTCGTAATATTGCTGACTTCCTCGGTTGACAGTCCTTCGATATCGCGTAACACGAAGATCACCTTGTATTCTGGCGCGAGCTTGTCGATGGCGTCATCGAGATGCTCCTTGAGATCGGCACGTTCGACGCTCGCCTCCGGGTCGTGTTCCCAGTGATCGACAGCGATTTCAGGGACAGTGTTTTCATCGTCGTCGAGGCTCATGTGCCGGCGTGTCTTTTCACTTCGCGCCAGCATCAGGCAGTGGTTGGATACGATCGTGTACAGCCACGTGGAGAACTTCGAACGGTTGTCGAACTGATTGAGCTTCTTGAGTATGCTCAGGAAGGTCTCCTGCGTCGCATGTTCGGCCCGGTCCTGATTGCGACAGATGTTGTACGAAAATCGGAAGATCACGGGCGCGTACTCGTCTACCAGCTGCTTGATGGCTGCGTTGTCGCCGGCCTTGGCCTTCTCGATGATCCGGGCTTCGTCTTCGTTGCTCATAGGGTGTGATGCGGGGTGGCGAAAAATGATTCATTCAAGCTTGAAATGTACAAAATTCCACGATCCCGTGCATTATTGCGCCTCCATGTCCAGCAGCCAGGAATGCTTGCGCAGCCAGCGCTGGTGTTCGCGGTAATCCGGGCAGTGCCGTGCCACAATCCGCCAGAAGCGTGGTGAATGGTTCAACTCGCGGATATGCGCGAGTTCGTGCATGATGACGTAATCCGAAACTTCGGGGGGAGTGAGCATGAGCCGCATGTTGAGGCTGATGCTTCCGCGTACCGAGCAGCTGCCCCATTTGCTTCGCTGATCCCGAATACCGACACGGCTGAAGTGAAGCTTCATGTCCCGGGCGAGTGTATCGAGGCGCAGCGGAAGATCCTGTCGCGCCCATCGGCGGAGCCAGCGTTCGAACAGGTCGCGCAGCACGGCTTCATCCGTACACATTGCCGACGGCACCTGTATGAGAATTCCGTCCTCGGTCAGGCGTATACTCCCCGCGTTGCGATTCCACGGACGTACGTGCAGCGTGGTCCATCGGCCGCGAAGAAGTACCTGCGCGCCGTCATGGTAGCGCCATCGCGGAAGCGCCTCTTCCTGTCGCCGAAAATGCTCGATACGGTCGAGTATCCACGCGCCCTTTTCCAGGACCATGGCGTGCAGGTCGCGATCCGGGGTGCCATAGGGGGCCGAAATCCGCACGCCGCCGCGGGCGGATACGGTAAGGCGCATGTAGCGATTGCGGCGCGTCTTAAGGACGCGGTATTCGATGGGTGTCCCCCGAACGAGTACACGCGGCACGACTATCTTCCGCGTGCAGTACAGACCAGCAGCCCGTCACGAATCGGGACCAGGCTGGCGTGACAGGAAGTGTCATCGAAAGCGAGGCGATTGAGTTCCTCGACGCCGCGTGTCGCCGCGCTGTCGTCCCCCTCGAGCATACGCCCGGACCACAGCGCGTTGTCGAACACGAGCACCCCGCCGGGACGCAGTCGCGGGAAGGCGGCGCGGTATGCGTCCGGGTACTCATGCTTGTCGATATCACAGAAAATCAGGTCGAAGTCTCCGTCGACAGCCGCGAACAGCGTCAGCGCATCCCCGCTGTGAAAACGGATGCTGGGACGCACGCCGAATTCGGTGAACGCTTCTTCCGCATAGCTGCGATTGACGTCATCACCATCGGTGCAGATGATTTCCGCGTCCGCGTCGAGAGCATCCGCGAACCAGAGCGCGGAATACCCGAAGCCGGAACCCAGCTCCATGATGCGCCGGGCGCCGGTGAGACGGACCAGCTGGGAAAGCCAGGTGCCGACGAGCGGACCGATGATGGGGAAACCGTTTTCCCGGGCGCGCTCTTCCATGCGCAGCAACACGGGATGCCGCAGCGGCAGCAGCTCGGTCATGTATGTGGTAATGGACGGTGTAACGATATGCATTGGTATTCCTTTCTCCTTCCCCCGCCGCTGACCGCCAGTCGCCGTCTTCGCATTGCAAGTAGTGAGGAATAGGGTTTAACGGCGGTCGTTTACGCGGCGGCGGCAGGAAGGGTGCGAAAGACGGCGCATTATTTTGCGAGAAGCATTTTTCCGGTCACGGCGCGGCTTCCGACGCGCAGCTGGTAGAGGTACATGCCACTGGGCAGCCGGCTTCCGTCGAACTGCAGCGCATGCGAGCCGGCTTCCACTCGTCCCTCGAAAGGACGTGCCACGACTCGTCCGTGCATGTCTCGAACCTCCAACGTTCCATGACGCCCATCGAGTTCCTCCGGGACGTGGTAGATGATGGTGGTCAGCGGGTTGAACGGATTGGGCCGATTGCTCACCTGCAGCAGGGTCTCGGAATCGAGCGGCATGACGCAGTCGCCCGCGACGGTGATCGCGCCGTCGATGGTGATCGCCGCCACGCCGTCCTGCAGGACGAAGTAGTCATGCCGGAACTCCGCGGGGATGCGGAAAACGCCGAAGCTGCCATCCGCCCCTTCCTGCGCCAGCAACCTGCAGTGCAGGTACATGAGCACACCGGAAGCGTCCACCGCCCTGTCGCTCGAAGTGCTGATGCGTGCGATGCCGGGTTCCGGGAAATCCAGCACGGGCGCGGGCCATGTCTCCAGCACGCCGCCCGGCAGGGAAACCTTTTCCACCAACACGTAGGCGGGATCGAGTTCCACGCCGAGAGTGAGTTCGGTCAGCGAAATATCGTCGGGATTATTCCAGAGTACCGGGACACGCACGGATTCTCCCATCACTCCCACGATGTCATCGGGGATGCTCATCTGGAAGATATAATGTTCGGGCTCCACGAACACCGTCGATGCGCAGCTGCGCATGCCGGTCTCCGCCGAGGTGACCTGCACGTCGAAAACCCCGCCGGGCGATGGCGTTGCGGACAGTGCCCGCACCGCCCAGCTGATGGTCGCGGAGTTGCCGGGGAGAAGCGGGGCGCCGAGCGACTTGAGCGAATTCTCCCCGCTTTCGAGGGCGAAATTCACCCCGAGAGACAGGCTGGCTGTGACCTGAGTGAGTGTTACCGTCCCCAAATTGGTAATGCGCACGGTATAGGAGAACGGGTTCGGATCCCAGCCGTTGCCGGTGAAGACGAGCGTATCGGGGCCGCTGCAGGCGATGGCGACGTCGATCGAGTCGTTCGTGGGCGGATGATACAGTACGGTCTCCACGCCACAGCTGCGCACGAGTGCGCCGTCGCTTTCCACCCGGATGGTGGAGCGGGCCGTCGTCGTCGCGGCCTGCGGAATACCGCGGCAATTCCACGCGATGCTCGCGCTCTGACCCGGACCGAGATCCACGCCGAGGGCCTTGGTCAGGGCTTCGCCGCTTTCGAGCACGAGTTCCGCTGCGGGCGTCAGTGTGCCACGCACATTGCTGAGCATGGTGGACCCGGTGTTGGTGATCTCGGCGCGCAGCAGGAAAGGCGCCGGGTCATATGCATTGACGGCAGGCTGGTACACGATGGTATCCGGCGCCGAACAGCCGAGCACGAAATCAGACGGCAGAACGGGAGGCGGAGCTACAATGACCTCGGAGATACAATCCTGAAGGCTTCCGGCGCCAGCGAAATCGATGCGAATGCGCCGTGAGACGAGTACCGATGCGGTATCGCGGACAAAGGCGATGTTCCAGGATACCGTGGCGTCGCTGCCGGGCTGCAGATCGCGGACAATCCTGACCTGTGTTTCGCCCGCGGCGAGCAGGACACCGTTCGGCAGGTTGATGCTGCAGCGAACCGAATCGACGGGGACGGCGGACGGGTTGCGCAGCGTGGCCGTGACCACGGCCTGTTCGTAC
>JAVVFP010000109.1:0-8352 GCA_032250495.1 Bacteroidota bacterium
GTACACGGCGTATTGTTGCAATGTACGCGGGATGCGCTCCATATCAAAGTTCGCGGTTTCCTCGAGGAAACGGGCGCTCCAGCGCAGCAGCGGCGCATAGCGGGCGGCTTCCGCGGCCTCCCTGACATCGGCGGCGAAGGTTTCCATTTCCTGGATATGGTAGTTCCGGGAGACTTTTTCCCAGCGGGAATGGAAGTTTTTTTCCAGCGTTTCGAGCAGGCGGCAAAGCTGCCGGCGACGCTCCGGTGTCATCTCCTCGTCCGTCATCATGATTTCGGACGAAATCGCATCCTCCATGGCAGCGTGTCCTTCCTCCATCGTAGCGTGTCCTTCCTCCCCGCCGGCGCTCAAGGACTCGATTCCCCGCTGCGAGGAGGCCTGTCCCTCGGTCCATCGTATATCCGGCAGCGTGACGCGGAATACGCTGCCCTGTCCCAGTTTGCTCTCGAGATGTATGCTGCCACCCATGATTTCGAGCAGTCGCCGGGTGATGGCCAGTCCCAGTCCCGTCCCACGAGCTTCGCTGTTTCGCGCTCCGCGCGCCTGGCGGAAGGGTTCGAAGATGATTTCCTGCTGGGAAGGCGGAATGCCGGCCCCGGAATCCCGCACCGCGATGGATATGGTGCAGGCGTCCCTGTACTTCGCCGCGAGGGAGGCTTCCACAGAAATCGTACCCGCATCGGTGAATTTCACGGCATTCCCTATCAGGTTGAATAGGATCTGACGTGTGCGGAGTTCGTCGAGAAACAGCGTACCCGGAATGCGATCGTCGTAGAACAGCGTGAAGGCGAGGTCCTTCCTGCGAAACTGGAAGTCGAAGACCTGCTCCACCTCACGGAGGAGTTCCCGCAGATTCACCGCGGCGAGTTCGAGGTCGATGCGTCCCGCCTCGATTTTCGAAAGGTCCAGAATGTCGTTTATAAGGCGCAGCAGGTTGTTTCCCGATACTTCGATGCTCCGGAGGTGGCTGCGCTGCACGGCATCGGTGACCTTGTCGGAAAGGATTTCCGTGAAGCCGAGGATGGCGTTCATCGGCGTACGAATTTCATGGCTGAGATGCGCGAGAAATTCCGACTTCGTGGCATTTGCGCGGTATGCCTCGGCCTCCGCACGTTTGCGCTCCTCTATTTCCTGCAGCAGGGACGCATTCGCGTGGCGCAGCTCCGCGGTGCGCTCTTCGACGGTGTTGCCGAGTCGCACTTCCTGCCTGCGTACGATGGCGACACGCCAGCGGAAAAAGCCGACGACGCCGAGAAGGACGAGGACGCCGATCGCGGTGCGAAACCACCAAGTCCCCCAGTACGGGGGCAGAACCAGCAGTCGGAGCACGGTGCCGCGCGTGTTCCACACGCCGTCATTGTTCGAACCGAGGATGTGCAGACGATACTCTCCGGGGGAAAGGGCGACGAAGCTGATCCTGCGGTTGTGTCCCGCTTCGACCCACTGGTCGTGCACGCCTTCCAGGCGGTAGCGGTAGCGATTCTTCTCGGGCCGGTAGAAACTCAGTGCCGCATATTCGAACGTCACCACCTCGCGCGTGTACTCCATCTCGACGAACAGTTCTCCCCGTTCGTCCTTGACGGGAACGACCTCCCGGTTTCCGATCAGACAGCGGGTCATCCGCACCGGCGGCACGAAGGGATTGTTCTCGATTGCGCGCGGAACGAAGTATGTCAGACCGTTGACGCCGCCGAAAAAAAGTTCTCCGTTGCGGGATTTGAAATAGGCGGCGCTGTTGAATTCGTCCCCCTGCAGGCCGTCCGACGCGTCGAATACGTCAAGGACGCCGCGGTAGCGGTGAAAGCGCAGCAGACCGCGATTGCTGCTGATCCAGAGCTGCCCCGCATCGTCCTCGAGTATGGCGTAGATGACATCGTTCGGAAAGCCATCCTTCCTGCCATAATGCCGGAAGGTGGTATTCTGCCTGTCCATGCGGTTGAGTCCCAGCGCGGTCCCGACCCAGAGTTCTCCCGCGCTGTCCTCGAGAATACTGTAGACGCGATTGCTGCTCAGCGAAGCATCGTCCGCTGCGTCATGAACGAAACGGGTAAAGTCCCCGGTGACCGGGTCATACAAACCGAGTCCCCCCCGATCTGTCCCGATCCAGAGAAAACCGTTCCTGTCGAGCAGCAGGCAGCGGACCGCACCGGCGTTGAGGCTTGCTTCGTCGGCGGGATCGTGCGTGAAATGCCGATAGCGGCGCCGGGACGCATCGAAGGCGGAGAGTCCGCGATCCGTGCCGAACCACAGCGTTCCATTCCTGTCCACCGTCATGTCGAACACGGTGCTGCCGTGCAGCCGCGTGCTGTCACGCTCGTTTCCGATCGGGAGACGCTGCACGCGCAGCAGGCGCATATCGACGCGATATGCACCGTCACCTTCCGTGCCGGCGAGGAGGTAGCGGTCGGGTTGCGCGGGGTCGGGCAGCAGTGTATGGATATTCCTGTTGTAGAGACCGCGTCGCCACGTGCCGGGGGGCGCCGCCTCGTCCTCTTTCGGGAAGACGTAGACGGCACCGCTTTTCCTGTCGAAGCGGTTCAGGCCCCCGTATCCGCCGATCCACAGCATGCTGTCCGCCGCCTGGTAGATTGCCCGGAAACTCCGTATCGAGATCGAGGACGGGTCCTGCGGCCTGCTCTGAAGCAGCGAAAACGCCTTTGCGGCGGGCGATGCGAAGTTGAGTCCCTTCCCGTTCGTCCCGACCCAGATATTCCCGATACGGTCTTCGTACAGTGCGCGTATCCCGGTGAAGGCCAGTCCGCTGCCCGCGTGTGCGGATGCGGAAATCTGTTCGAAGCGCCGCGCACGGGGATGGTACACGTACATTCCCCGCTCATCGGTCCCGATCCAGAGTCGTCCGCGCGAATCGAGCATGATGTCGCGCACGACCCCGGGGATGCCGGGATCGCCGGTCACCGGATGGCGCAGGGGAAGGATCGAGGCGCTGCGTCGGTTCAGCTGCAGGACTTCAGACAGGGTGGAGACCCACACCACGTCGTTGTCCTGCACGGCAACGCCCGTGATCTCCGTCCCGTATGCGGGACTGGCCGGGTCGGCGCGCATGCGGAAACGTCGCATGTCCCCGTCATGAATATTCATGAGGTGGAGGAAGTCTCCCGCACCGCCTACCCAGAGATGCGCGGAATCCGCCTGCGCAAGCACGGTAATGCGATTTGTCGACAGGCCGGTGGCGCTGCGCGCATCCCCGGTGAAATGCGTCACGCTGCTGTCCTCGGGATGATAGGCAAACAGTCCCTCCCCGTCCGTTCCCATCCAGAGCACCCCCCGGCTGTCAAAGCACATCGCGTTGATCACGCTGCCGCCGGGTTCGAGTCCGGTAGGAATGGCATGCGGCATGCGCTGCATCACGCGGGCGTACGGATCATAGCGATGCACGCCGCCGCCACGCGTTCCGATCCAGATGTTGCCGTCCGCGTCCTCGGCGAGGGCGGAAACGGCATTGTCACTGAGAGAGAAGGGATTGCCGGTCTCGTTGCGATGCTCGACGAAGTTGTAGCCGTCGAAGCGATTGAGTCCGTCCCCCGTCCCGAACCACATGAAGCCGGCGCGGTCGTGCAGCATGGCGTATATCACGCCCTGCGAGAGGCCGTCCTCCACCGTCAGGTGATCGAAGCGCAACTTTTCCACGGACTGCGCATCCGCCGCTTGAGCGGTAAAAAGCAGGACGGTCAGCAGGCACAGCATGCCCATCCTTGCGCTCTGCAGGCGATATGACTTGTGGTCAGTGCGCATGGGAAAAGGTTGCGGGCGGGAGAGTCCCGCCCGCCGGGAATCAGACAATGAGGCTCTTCATGAAATCCCGCGCGGAATACCGCTCCGCGCTGAAAATGATCTCCTTCTTGCTCGCCAGCGCCTCGGGTTGCAGGAGCTTGGAGGAGAGCGCAGCGAACTTGTTGTCGAGATCTTCCTGCGTCATCGGTTCGCGGGGATCACCTTTCGGGTACTCGAGGTATGCTTCGACTTCCTTTCCATCCGTGGTACGAATGACGACACGCGAGGGCTGCTTGGCCGGGAACATGCGCTCGAATTCCACGGAGGCTTCGCCCTTGATCTTGTCGATCACTTCCCAGATACGCGCATCCTTGAGCTTTTCATCGGAGAAGGACTGCGTGGTGATTTTGTGATCGACCAGGCAGGCCGCGATGCAGTACGGGAGAGAGTGATCCGCGGTTTCGCGGGACTCGGGACGGTACTTGTGGGGATCGAACAGGATGTCGCAGGCCCGCGCGATGGTGGTGACGCGCACTTCCTCTATGCGGTCATAGCTGATCGCGTTCTCCGTCACCAGCTTGAGCACACAGCTCAGATGCGTATGCGTCAGCGCCTCGGTCGGAAACGCCTTCATGCTGCATTCGAGTATCTTCCAGCTTTCGCCGAGTCCACCGAGCAGCTTCTCCATGTCCCATTCGGGACCGAAGACGTCCATGAAACCTTCCTTGCCCTCGAACACCGCCTCCGTGCCGCTGTAACCGCGCTGCGCCATCAGGGCGGCGAAGACGCCGGACTGCACGGCCATCGGGTCGACGGTGTTCTTCATCATGGTCAGTTTCCCGGCTGTCGGACAGCCGATGGTGTGGTTGTGGGAGCCGTTGATGCCGATGGCATTCACCATCTGATCGACGGTCAGTCCGAGGATTTTCCCCGCCACGACGGGTGAGACGAATTGCGTGAGCGTCGCGTGATGCCACTTCCGCTCGCGCACGCCAGGAACGGCGAACTCGCAGAGGCGCTGCTCGAATTCATAGGCGAGCACGATGGCGGTGATGACGCTTTTCATCGTCGCGTTGACTTTCTCCCCCGCGGCGAGCGCGGCGGGAATCAGGTCGGACGGGTGGCTCGGATCCTCTTTCCAGTAGATGTCGTTGAAATCCAGCGCCCGAACCATGAGGGAATTCACCAGCGTCGCGTTGACCGCGGGCATTTTATCCCCGAAACCGATAACCGTGGCTTCCTCGCTGCCTCCCATCTCCAGGCAGATGTCGCGGATGATGCCGACGTCCTTGGTATGCGATGCCCCGTAGGCGCAACCGATGGAATCATACAGATAGCGCTTGACTTCATGAACGACCTTCTCCGGCAGGTCCTCGTAACGCAGACCCACGGCGAATTCAGCGATCTGCCTTGAAACACTTTTTTCCATGAATATATCCTTGCGTTGAATGAAGAGTCTTTCAGGATGGATATCAGCCGATGGCAGCCTTCACCCAGGCCTCGAGTCCCCCGGCGAGGATGAGTTCCTGCGCAGCGGGACCGACCGGGTCGATGGGATACCGTTTGTTTTCCAGGCGGATTTCCGAGCGGCTGAAATCCACTGTCGCCTCGATGGCCGTGCGCAGCGTCGCCTTCTCCGTACCGAAGCGGTTGCGAAGATCGGTGACGAGTTCGGGCGCCTCGACGACGAGAAATCCGTTATTGAGCGCGTTCCGCTTGTAGGTCTCGCTGAAGGAGCCGGCGAGGACAAGGCGGATGCCGCGGTACTTGAGCGCCGTCGCCGCCTGTTCGCGGGAGCTTCCCGTCCCGAAATTGAAACCGCCGACGAGAATATCCCCGTCCTTCGCCAGGTCCTGGAAGGCGGCATCGTAGTTCTCCATGGCGACGGCCGCCTGCTGGACGGGAGTCATATCGTCATTGTAGGTGTATTTCCCGGGATATATGCCGTCGGTGTTGAGATTGTCCTGGTGACAGTAGAGCAAGGTCCCGGAAAGCGCCTGCGGGAAGCCGTCGACGATGATGGTCTCCTCTTCGGCGCCGCTGCTGCGACTGTTGGTCAGCACGGACGCCTGCGGCTTCGCCTCGGTCGACGTCCCTGTGAGCCGGGCGGGGCCGCTGATGCGGCCGGCGATCGCACTCGCCGCCACGACGGCCGGGGAGGCGAGATACGCTTCGGCGCTTTTGGACCCCATACGTCCCTTGAAATTCCTGTTCGTCGCGGAAATGCCCACCTCTCCGTCCTCGAGCAATCCCATGCCGAGTCCGATGCACGGACCGCAGCCGGGCGGCAGGGGTATGGCACCGGCATCGAGCAGCGCCTGCCAGTCCCCGCTGCGCTCACTGTCCGCCTGCACCTCGCTGGAGGCCGCGGCGATGTAGAAGGACACTCCTTCGGCCACGCGCTTTCCGCGCACGACGGCCGCCGCCTCGGCGATGTCGTCCGCCCTGCTGTTGACGCAGGAGACCAGGTAGGCCTTCTGAATGGGCAGGCCGCGCTGCTCCATTTCCGCGACGGAGGTCATGGTTTTGACATGGTTGGGACCGGAGACGAAGGGTCGGACGGTGGAGAGATCGAGTGTGATTTCCCTGCTGTAGAAGGCGTCCTCATCGGCCGCGGGCCGGTCGCCCTCGAGCGCGTCGATACGCGCATGCTTCATGCGCGGATGCGTCCCGTTCCCGTCGGCGTCCGAGGGCACCCCCTCGAGTCCGCGTCGCGCGATGACGTCCGCGCGTGCGCGCAGCCAGGAAGTGACCACGTCGTCGACGGGAAAGACCGCGGCGAGCGCCCCCCATTCCGTGGTCATGTTCGCGATGGTGAGGCGCTGATCGACGGAGAGGTGGACGAGGCCGTCCCCGGCGAATTCCAGCGCGTGGTTGAGCACCTCGTCCTGATTGAACAGGCCGCACAGGGTAATGATGACGTCCTTCCCCGAGACACCCTCCATGAGCCGTCCGGTGAGGGTGACGCGGGAGACGGGCGGCACTTTCCACCACGTGCGTCCCGTGGCCCAGATCGCCGCCGCGTCGGTGCGCACCACGGGCGTGCCGAGGCAGCCGAGTCCCCCGTACATATTGCTGTGACTGTCGGAGGCGACCACCATCGTACCGGGCCAGGCGTACCCCTCCTCGCACATGATCTGATGACCGATGCCGCGTCCGGCGGGATAGAAGTCCATGCCCATTTCTTTTGCGAAGGCCTCGATATTGCGATATTTCTCGAGGTTCTTCTCGCTGCTGTCCTGCACGTTGTGATCCAGCGTACTGACCACCTGCCGCGGTCGGGCGATGCGACGTGCCCCGATGCCCCGGAATTTCGGTATGACGGCGCCCGTGTTGTCATGCGTCATGACATGCGCCGGTTGAATGTAGATGTAATCGCCGCTGCGGACCTTCCTGCCCTCCGGCAGACCGACCGCATAGCGCTGCGCGATTTTCTCGACGAGATTCTGTGCCATGATGTTGCTGTGCTCCGCTGCTGTGTCGGTACCGTGTTATTTCACCAGCTCGAAATCGATGAAGTCGGCGTGATGGAAGATGATGCTTTCCGGCAGCCGCTTCTCACCGGCCCCTTCCTTCGAGTGCGTCGCGATGATGTGCATGACCTCGGAGGGCAGTCCATGTTTGAAGGCGAGGCCGACGCCGCTGAAGGGATGACGGATGTGGCGGCCGTAATCGGATTTTACCGGACGGCCTTCGGTGATCTCGTATTCGAGCAATTTCCCGACATCCGCGAGCAGCGCGCCGGCGACGAGGTAATCCCTGTTGACGCGGGTCTTCTTGTCCCCGTGCACGGCGTCGAGTACCTCGTCACAGGCGATGCACATGCGACAGACGGCACGCACGTGATCGATGAATGCGATGGAAACATTGTCTGCGAGCAGCGTAAAGGGAATGCTGCGCAGCAAATCCTCGGTCCAGCCGCGGAATTCGATGGCCTCCTGCCAGCAGGCGGTCACCCGCGCACGCAGGTCCCCGTCGCGGATCTCGTCAATTTCAGGGAGAAGTCTGACAACCAGGTCACTCATGAAATCCTCTGCTCAATGTATGTGGTGTGTGGAAAATCGTCGCATGCCGGAAAAATACTCAGATACTGTCGATAAGGACGATCACGAAGGCAGCCGGACCGTGTACGCCGGTCACCAGCACTTTCTCTATGTCCGCTGTCTTGCTCGGTCCACCGATGATGGTCACCGCGCTGTGTCCTTTCGTGCCGTCCTGCGCCCGAAGCAGCGGAGCGGCGTGCATAAGCGACGGAAGGATATGCGCAACGGGAAGCAGGACGATGTGCAGCGCGGACAGCAAAGATACGGATCGGCTCTCGTATTCCGAAGCGTGCACGATCACGGCGCCCGCATCGGCGATGCCTGCGATGCCGCTGCCGATTCCCGCGTCCATGCTCGCGCCGCGGAGTTTCCATCCCGCTGCCCCCTCCCCGCCCGGAGCGGCGTCCGCTTCATGAAAGGTCGGCGCGGCCGGACGGTCGCGGTGGTATTCCGCTATGCGGCAGCGGCGCGTCAGCGCATCACCGGCGAGAAGCACGTTGCGCAACGGCAGGAGCTGCGCGGAGATCGCCTCCGCCGCATCGGCCTGGGCCATGGCGAGGCCGAGGGGGCGCTGGAA
>JAVVFP010000110.1:0-8265 GCA_032250495.1 Bacteroidota bacterium
CTCTGCCCCGGATGCCCGCGGCCGGCAACTGCCCTTCGGCATCGCGTGGTCCGGCAGCGGTGACATGTCCGGTACCGTCATCGCGCGCGCCCATGGACTCAACGCGCAGTTCCTGCCGCGCAACGTCGACAATACCGATATTTACCGCCTGATGTATCGCACGCTGTTCGGAAAGATTCTTCGCTGACTTTGTCCGCGAAAAACTTGCGTCGTATGGATAATTAGGACTATGTTTGTCCACATTCTTCCGAAGTGCAAATACATGACGACGCCCAGCAGCCCATATCATCACTCCACCGGGACTCCACTCCCGAGCATCGCCTTCCTGCGACGACGTCCGGCCGCATATCGCACCGGCAGTCGTGTCTGATCTTTCCCTCCTTCTCGTTTTCGCATCAAAACTACTGCCCGCGTGATACGCGGTTTTTTTTTCTCTCCATCGTTTTCTGGAAAAGGATAGAGTATGTCGGTGCAATTTTTTGTCGAGGTCGCCTCAGGCGATCACACTGAATGGTCGGACTCCATATGCAGGACCATCGAGGAGGCGGCACGTTCCCGCGGAACGGGTATCGCGCTCCGCACGCCGGCCTATATCTCAGGCAAGATTCTCGAGGGCAAGGCGGTTATCGCTCTTGCGCGGCACGAGGGAAGTGACGTGCTCGCTTTCGCGGGATTCTGCTACATCGAAACCTGGGGCGGAAAAAAGTACGTGGCCAACTCCGGGCTGGTCGTTGCACCCGCCTACCGGCACAGCGGACTGGCAAGGGAGATCAAAAAGCGCGCCTTCGGGCTGTCGCGGGAGAAATATCCGCAAGCCCGGCTGTTCGGCATCACGACGAATCACGCGGTAATGAAAATCAACACCGATCTCGGCTACGTCCCGGTACCGTTTTCGGAATTGACGAGGGACGATGAGTTCTGGAACGGATGCCGAAGCTGCCCGAACTACGATATTCTCAACCGCACCGGCCGCAGCATGTGTCTCTGCACCGCGATGTTGTTTGATCCGGAAAAGACTCCTCGAACGCAGCGGGTGGAGGACGGCAAGGACATCGCTGAGCCGCAGCGGGTGGAGGACGGCAAGGACACCGCTGAGCCGCAGCGGGTGGAGGAGGTGCTGCGTGCCGGATAAACCGATCGCCGTGCTCGCTTTCAGTGGCGGACTCGACACGTCCTACTGCGCCGTGCACCTCTCCCGTGATCTCGGCTACAGCGTTCACACCGTCTTCGTCAACACCGGCGGCTTTGACGCGGAAGCTCTCGCGGGGATCGAGGCACAGGCACGCGCACTCGGTGCCGTGCGGCACGCAACGCTCGAACGCACCGCGGAGTTCTACACACGCTGCATTCGTTACCTGGTGTTCGGGAATGTCCTGCGCGGCAACGCATATCCGCTTTCCGTGAGTGCGGAGCGCGTCTTCCAGGCGAAAGCCATCGCCGTCTACGCAAAGGAAATCGGCGCAGACGCGATCGTGCACGGTTCCACCGGCGCGGGCAACGACCAGGTCCGTTTCGACACCGTCTTCCACATCATGCTTCCCGATGTCCCGGTGATCACACCGATTCGTGACCATGGACTCTCGCGTGAAGCCGAAATTGCATATCTCAGCGATCACGGCGTGGAAATGGATGGAGACAAGGCCGCGTACTCCATCAATCACGGCCTGTGGGGAACGTCGATCGGTGGTCGCGAAACGCTGCGTTCTGACCTCCCGCTGCCGGAACAGGCCTTCCCGGTGCCGCGGACGCGGGATGGCAGTGAGACACTGGAGATCGCGTTCACGCGCGGTGAGGTCACCGGTGTCAACGGGCAGACGATGGCGCCGGTTGATGCCATACGGCGCATCGAGGAAATCGCAGCGCCGTACGGGGTCGGACGTGGGATGCATGTCGGCGATACCATTATCGGACTCAAGGGACGCGTGGGTTTCGCGGCGGCCGCGCCTCACCTCATCATCGCCGCCCATCGGCTGCTCGAGAAGCATACGCTCACGCGGCAGCAGCAACTGCTCAAGGAACAGCTGTCCCTCACCTACGGCAGTCTCGTGCATGAAGCCCAGTTCCTGGAACCCGCGGCGCGGGACATCGAGGCGCTGCTGGCCTCCACGCAGGAGCACGTGACAGGTACCGTGCACGTGCTGCTCGCCCCGTATCGCTTCGAACTCCTCGGCGTGCGTTCCGACAACGACCTGATGTCCTCCGCCTTCGGTGCGTACGGGGAAGAGAACGCACTGTGGTCCGGCGATGACGTGCGCGGTTTCTCCCGCATATACGCCAACCAGCTCATGATGTATTTTTCGGTGCACGGGGGACAGGATGCGGATTGAGGTGGGAATCATCGGCGGCAGCGGGATGGCCGCCGGAGAACTGCTTCGCCTGCTCGAAGGTCACGACCGTGTGCAGCTCCGTTCCGTCGTGAGCCGTTCCCACACCGGCCAATGTCTCGGCGAAGTGCATGACGGACTCGGTGAACTCGCCGGCCACCGTTTTGCCGAGGCGCCGGTCGATGACGTCGATGTGCTTTTCCTCGCACTGCCGCACGGGGAGTCCGCCCCCCTGATTGCGGCACTGGATATTTCCCCGGGGACCACGGTCATCGACCTCGGCAGCGACCATCGTCTGCGGACGCCGGAGCAAGGGTTCATATACGGCCTCACCGAGGCTGCGCGGCCGCTGCTGCGGGAAGCCCGCGCTTCCGGTCAGCATGTGGCGAATCCGGGCTGCTTCGCAACAGCGCTGCAGCTTGGACTGCTCCCGCTGCTGCATGCCGGATTGTTGCGCGGTGACGTGCACAGCAGCGCGGTCACGGGTTCCACCGGGGCGGGAAGCGCCATGCTCCCGACCACGCATTTTTCATGGCGGCAGGGGAACATGCAGGTGTACAAAGCCTTCCGGCATCAGCACCTCGCGGAGATCCGGGCGACCATCGATCGGTATGCAGGAAATGATGCGGGACACCATTTCTTCGTTCCGTATCGTGGCCCCTTCACCCGCGGGATCATCGCAACGAGCTACACCGCGTTCGAGGGGAATGCGTCGGAGGCGGAGGCGCTGTTTCGGGAACAGTACGCGGCTGAGGAGTTCGTGCGGTACAGCGCGGAGCAGCCCGCGCTCAAGCAGGTGGTCAACACCAATCGCTGCCTGGTCTCCACCGAGGTCATCGATGGCATGTGCATCGTCACGACGGTGCTCGACAACCTGTTGAAGGGCGCCGCCGGACAGGCGGTGCAGAACATGAACCTGCTTTTCGGCTTCGAGGAAGGGCAGGGGCTGAGGCTGAAGGCCAGCGTCTACTAATCCGCTACAAGAAAATGGAGCACAGATGAAACAGTTTTTGTCCGTCCGGGATGCAGGGAACGTCGGGGATCTCGTGCGCGAGGCCCGCGAGCTGAAACGGCATCCTTTTGCCTTGCAGGAACTCGGTCGCAATCGCACGCTCGGACTGGTATTCTTCAACAGCAGCCTGCGTACGCGCATGAGCACACAGCGCGCAGCCCGTAACCTGGGAATGGACGTCATCGTGCTCAATACCGGGCAGGACGCCTGGCAGCTGGAGTTTGCGGACGGTACGGTAATGGACGGCGGCAGCGCCGAACACATTCGAGAAGCGGCGGCCGTTCTCGGGGAATACTGTGACATCATCGGCGTCCGCGCTTTCCCGGGGTTGAAGGACAGGGAGGAGGATGCGAGGGAAGAGATCCTCGCCGGCTTTGTCCGCTGCTCCGGCAAATCCGTCATCAGCCTGGAGTCCGCGACGCGCCATCCCCTGCAATCTCTCGCCGACTGCATCACGATAGATGAATACCGCAGGAGGGAACGTCCGAAAGTGGTGCTGACCTGGGCGCCGCATCCGCGGGCCCTTCCCCAGAGCGTGGCCAATTCCTTCGTCGAATGGATGCGGGAAATGGACGTCGACCTCGTCGTCACACATCCCGAAGGATACGAACTGGCCCCGTCCTTCATGGGTGATGTCCCCCTCACCCGCGACCAGGACGAAGCGCTTGCAGGTGCGGATTTCGTTTATGCGAAGAACTGGTCCAGCTACCATGATTACGGGAAAATTCTCCGCACCGACGATTCATGGATGATCACCGCGGAGAAGATGGCCCGGACGCGGGACGGGCACTTCATGCACTGTCTTCCCGTGCGACGCAATGTCGTCGTCGCCGATGCCGTTCTCGACAGCGAGGCCTCCATCGTCATTCCCCAGGCCGGGAATCGCATGTGGTCGGCCCAGGTCGTCATCAAGCGTATGCTGGAGGCGGCTGCGTGATGGCTACCGCACATTGTACCGTGGTCAAAGTCGGCGGCAGTCTGCTGGAGACGGACCGGACGCGAGACGCCGTACTCGACGCGGTCGCTGCCATTGCGGGTTCGTGCATCCTTGTGCACGGGGGAGGGGGACTCGCGTCGACGTGGTCCGCCCGAATGGGGATACCCGTTCGTCGTGTGCAGGGAAGAAGGATCACCGATGCCGCGACACTGGAGATGGTCACCATGGTGTACGGGGGATTGGTCAACCGCGGACTGGTTGCGGAGCTGCAGGCACGGGGTCGCAATGCCCTGGGGATGACCGGGGCGGACGCGGACTGCATACGTGCGGCGCGGCGGCCGGCCGGCGATATCGATTACGGATATGTCGGGGACATACAGGTCGTGCGCAAGGAATCGTTTTCCGCGCTGCTGTCCGCGGGCTTTCTTCCGGTCGTCGCACCGCTGACACATGACGGGAGAGGGCAATTGCTCAATACCAATGCCGATACCGTCGCCGCGGCGATCGCAGCCGCCATGACGCAGATCACGCGCACCCAGCTCGTGATCTGTCTCGACAGTGCGGGAGTGCTGGACACAGACGGCGCAACCCTGTCCCGCATCGATACCGCACAGGCCGCGGCGCTCGAGCAGGAGGGGACCGTACGTGACGGCATGCTTCCAAAACTCGCGGCGGCTTTCGACGCCCGGCGAGCCGGCGTCTCACGCACGGTCCTCTGCCGCGGCACCGACCTGGCCGCCGCGGCTGCGGGTGCAGACGGCAACTGGACGGAGCTGGCCGCATGACAGGCGCGAAACACATACCCGCGAAGGACATTGCCGCGCTGGGCAGCACTGCGGCTGAACTTCTTCGCGGACTCGTGCGCATTCCTTCCTTCAGCCGGCAGGAGGGGAGGACAGCGGACTACCTGTCGGACTGGTTCAGCGCGCAGGGCATGACGGTGCATCGGCAGGGAAATAACATATGGATGCACACGCGGCAACCGGATCCTGCGCGGCCGACGGTCATGCTCTGCTCCCACCATGATACCGTGCGTCCCGTCGCATCCTGGCAGCGTGATCCGTTCGATCCGGGAACGGATGCCGCTTTGATTTACGGTCTCGGCAGCAACGACGCAGGCGCGGCGCTTGCCGCCATGAGTGTCGTATTCACCGCCTTGTGGGAACGCAGCGACCTGCCGTTCAACCTGCGGCTCGCACTGACCGCGGAAGAGGAGATCGCCGGTGACGGTGGTGTCATTTCCATCCTCGAGGCGCTGCCGCCGGTCGCTCTGGCTATCGTCGGCGAACCGACAGGTATGGAAATGGCCATCGCGGAAAAGGGACTGATGGTGCTGGACGGCACCGTGCACGGCAAAGCCGGACATGCTGCACGCGACACTGGTGTGAACGCGATCCGTCTCGCGATGCAGGATGTCGCCTGGTTTCACACGTACGTGTTCCCTCGTGCGTCCCGGCTGCTCGGTCCCGTGCGCATGACAGTAACGCAGATACAGGCGGGAACGCAGCATAATGTCGTCCCTGATCGCTGCAGCTACGTCGTCGACATCCGCATGACGGATGCGTACACGCATGAGGAAGTGCTCGAGATCGTTCGCACGCATGTACACGCCGACGTGCGGCCGCGCTCGACACGCCTTCGTCCGTCTGCCATTTCTGAATCGCATCCTGTTGTCCGCGCCGCAGAGCGGAGCGGCGTGACGCGATTCGTTTCTCCGACCATGTCCGACCAGGCGCTGCTTCCCATGCCCTCGGTCAAGCTCGGACCGGGCCGCAGCGAGCGTTCACATACCGCGGAAGAATACGTCACCATCGCGGAACTTCAGGACGGTGTGGCGACCTATCTTCGACTTCTCGAATCCTACACGGAGCTGATCACATGAATCTCTGGGATAAAGGCGATGTGCTCGATGCGTTCGTCCACCGCTTCACCATCGGCGAGGACCAGTCGCTCGACCTGGAACTGGCGCCTTACGACGTCATCGGGTCTCTCGCCCACGCGCGCATGCTCTACGAATGCGCACTGCTGGAGAAGGAGGACTGGGAGGCCATCGACGCGGGGTTGCGCGACATTTACCGGAGCATCCGGGCGGGCAGCTTCCGTATCGAAGCGCAAGTGGAAGATGTGCACAGCCAGGTCGAAATGCTGCTGACCGCGCAGATCGGTGACGCGGGCAAGCGTCTGCACACCGCGCGTTCCCGCAACGACCAGGTGCTCGTGGATCTCAAGCTCTTCTTTCGTGACCGCTTGCGCGGTATCGTCAACCGCACGGCCGCACTGTCAGACGCATTTCTCGATCTCGCGGACCGCCACGCTCAAACGTTGCTGCCGGGGTATACGCATGGACAGGCAGCCATGCCTTCGAGTTTCGGGCAATGGTTCGCGGCGCACGCGGAAAGCCTCGTCTCGGATCTTCTCGTCCTTCAGGCCGCCTACCGGATGGCCGACCGAAATCCGCTCGGATCGGCGGCGGGATATGGGACGTCCTTCCCAATCGACCGCGACAGGACAACCGCATTGCTCGGGTTCGAGGCGCTGCATGTCAGCGCAATCGAAGCACAGCTGGGCCGGGTGAAAACCGATCGCATGGTCGCGCAGGCCGCAGCCGCGGTGGCGGCCACCATCGGTCGTTTTGTCGCGGATGTCTGCGTGTACGCTTCCGACAACTACCGCTTCATCACGCTGCACCCGGAGATTACCACGGGCTCGAGCATTATGCCGCACAAGAGAAATCCGGACGTATTCGAACTGCTGCGTGCGCACTGCAATCGCCTGCAGTCCCTCCCGAACGAAGTGACGCTGCTGGCGACGAACCTGCCCTCGGGGTATCATCGCGATTTCCAGCTGCTCAAGGAAAGTGTGCTGCCCTCGCTCTCCCGCCTGGACGGCTGCCTCGAGGTGCTGCGGTACGCCCTCGGACACCTTTCGGTCAACGCGCATATTCTCGACGACCAGCGCTACGACGTCATTTTTTCCGTCGACGCGATCCGGCAGCGGATGGAGGACGGCATCCCCTTCCGTGACGCCTACCGCCTGGTGGGTGCGGAGCTGCTGGAAGGACGTTTCGTGCGTCCGGACGCAGCCACCTCCTCCCATATCGGCAGTCCGGGGAATCCGGGTACCGATCGCATACGCGCGGCGCTGGCCGCAGAAAGCGGACGCTTCGAATTCTCGCGTCGCGACGCGGCGTTCACCGCCCTGCTCGGTGACCTGCCCCTGCCCTGAGTTCCTTCCCCAGACGCCGCGACAGGCTCACTTCCATGCATTCTTCAGGATACCGGGTAAATGCCCCGTTTATTTCGTAAATTCGCGGTAACATATCGATGCGGATGTTGTCTATTACCTGGTGGCGCCACAGCCAGTGGGCAGCCGCGACAACAAACTGAATCCTGCATCCGCGTTACGAGGAGAATCCCGATGAAAAGCCTGATCATTCCAGCACTTACCATTGTCCTGCTCCTGGCGCTCCCCGGCTGTGACGGGGAGAACGAGAGCAACACGCCGGTCGTCACGGGCGATCCCTCCGGGGAGCTGACGAGTGCGACGGACTGCAAATCCTTCATGAAATCCACCTTGACCGGTCCCGGATCCTCCGGTGAGAGCGCCGTGCTGTACGTCTATGACGCGGATACGCGCGTGCTGACCCTCACACATGTCAACGCCGGTTTCAACTGCTGTCCGGGCGAACTGTCCGTCGCAGTCACGGTCTCCGAAGGAAATATCACCGTTGTGGAGAGCGAGCGGGAGGCGGGATGCCATTGCAACTGCCTCTTCGACCTCGGAATACGGGTTCGCGACCTTCCGCCCGGCAGTTGGAGCATTGCCTTCGTAGAGCCCTATCGTCATCCCGACGACGCCGCAATTTCCTTCACGGCGGATCTCCGGACGGATCCCACCGGGGAGCACCGCGTTCCCCGACGCCACTATCCCTGGGGTTTCTGACGGTCGCGCCCGGTAAACCGTACCATCAGAGTTGATTCTCCGCTGTCCCC
>JAVVFP010000111.1:0-8171 GCA_032250495.1 Bacteroidota bacterium
CGGTGGCCGTGGCCTGATCGCTGTCGGTGATCAGGTCCCATGCGTGCTCGCCGCCGGAGAACTGCTGCATGCCGTCCGAGTACCGTGCGAACCAGTCGATATCCGCGCCATTCGCGCTCTCCGCTTCGTGCCGTATTGTTTTCACGAGGTCCCCCGCCATGGTGTAGATGCGTATTTCGGCGTGTCCCGGCAGATTTGCGAAGTACAGTTTCCTCTGCCGCTCGCCGCCGCCGTCCCATTGCGCGTTGGCATAATAGGGATTGGGATAGACGAAAGGATCGGCGTCGATGGCGTCCTGCGGTGTCGTTCCCGGAATGACGCGCGCCGCGTTCTGCAGGCGGCTGCTTTCCAGGCTCTGCACGTTGTTGACCGGATCCCCGGAGTCGAAGGCGGTCACGGTGTAGACGTACTGCCAGCCGTTGAGCTGGTTGGGAATTTCCATGCTGTAGACGTATTCGGTCGGATCTCCTTCGAAACGGATCGCGGAGGGGAGGCGTACGGCACCGAAACCCGTGTTGTAGAAGAGCGCGTTGTCCGGGCGGTCATATTCGCCGACGAGGACGAAGGAGTTCGACAGCACCTGCGTGACATCGAGGTCGCTTCCGGCATTGGTGCGGTAGACGCGGTAGCCCTCGAAGTCCTTGACGCCCGAGATCGGGTCGACCGACGCCTCGGCGCGATCGTCCCAGTACAGGCGCACCGTCTGGTTGCCCGGGACGACTTTCACACGCGGTGCGGTGGGCGGTGCGGGAAGCACGTAGCGTGTCAGCAGTCCGTCGCCATTGAGATCCTCTCCCGGGTCGAGCCGATTGTTCCGGTTCTTGTCCTCACCGTCGTACGCCTGCTGGGCGAACTGCCAGCCACGGAAGAGATTGCTTTTCGCCAGGCGGGTGTCGGCCGCCGTCGGGTCATTGCCGAACTTCTTTGCCGTCACGATGGCGAAGACCACGTTGACGCTTTCACCCGCTTCCAGGCTGCTGAACGGTCCCGTACTCATGAGCACCGAGCGGTTGGAGGGTGAGGACAGGCTGCCGTACTCGGTGCGGGGGAGTCCGCTCGCGAGTTTTTCATAGCGTTCGCGGTCGTTTTCGGGACTGAAGTAGATCGGATCCGTCGTGTTGCGGAACTGCCAGCTGTTGAAGATGACGCGGGCGCCGAGGGAATCACTGCCGTCGGGTTTCTGTCCGAAGTATTGTATCGGCGAGGAGCCGAGCACGGAAAGGCCGAAATAGCTGTCGGTGAAGCCCGGATCGCCGTCGACATCGAACTCGTAGCAGAGACGCAGCGAATCGACGTAGCCGTTGCCGCCCCTGCTGTAGAAGGCGGAACCGCGGGGCGGGGAGAGATTCGTATTGCGTACCACCGGATCGACCCAGAGTCCGACATACACGCTGTCGAGCCGGTTTTCGCTGTCGTTGGTAATCGTGTAGTTCATGATCACGAAGTTTTCGGCGAAGGAGAAATTCCACGCGTAGGTCTCCATGTGCACGCTGACCTTGAGCGGGAAGTTGTGTTCCGGTATGGTCGTGTTCGTTCCCGGGATCACGCGGTTCGAGTCCGTGAAATCGGCGACGAAATCCTGGTGACTGACGGCATCGGGACTGAAGAAGCGGGAGTCGGTGAGCGTGGATCGTTCCTCGGTACGCGTTCCCTCCGCGTTGGTGTATTCAAAGCCGGCCGCGACGTCGCGCACGGAACTGACGTCCACCGCCCCGGTGGAAACGTAGGGACCGGCGCCCGCGGAATACGCGCCGATCCACAGGCCGCCTTCGAAAATGTGTTCGATGCCCGAACCCGCGGGATATTCGCAGTTCGGTTGAAACGGCCATTTATTGAAGCCGTGCCCGATGGTTCCGAAGTTGGAAATCGTGACGCGGAGACTGCCCACGTTGGTGAACTTGCTCTCGTCATCATCGAGACTTTTGCGCAGGGAGGAGGGGCCCGCGCCTTGATGCTGGGCGAATGCGACCTGCCCGGCGATCAGCAGAAGGACGGTAAGAATTCTCAAGTCAACTTGCGTCGCTGTGAGTGGAGAACTATGTCGTGTTGCAGGGTGTGGGGGAGGCCACATTCACTGTTCCTTACAACGCTGAAAAGTAGAAAGGGGCACCCTCAAAAGCAAGGATTGAACACCTTTCAAACATCGGGTGCTAAGCTCCATACGGGCAACGCGTTAGGCGCGGTGCGCTGAAGTGCTCTCCACGGGGGATGGTCCCGCGGCAGGCCTCAGCGTGACTCGTCCGGCGGTTTCGGGGGCGTGGGACGCACGGGCGGTTGCCGTTCGATTTCGCGGAGCAGCACCTCGATGGCTTTCTCGAGCGAGGGATCCTTTCCCCGTGCGACCGCATCCGGGCGGTCGATGACCTCGATGTCCGGCGCAACGCCCTCATTCTCGATCTGCCAGTTGCCTTCCTCGTCGAAGAAGCGGAAGGTGGGAATGCTCAGCGAACCGCCGTCCACGAAGGAGGGTTGTCCGGAGAGCCCTATCAGTCCGCCCCAGGTGCGCGTCCCGATAAGCGTGCCCAGTCCGCGTTTGCGGAAATAGTAGGGAAAGGCGTCCCCGCCGGAGGAGGAGTACCCGTTGATCAGGCAGGCCTTGGGTCCCTGGTGGAAGACATCGGGTGCGCTGAACGGTTCGACGTCGCGGCGCGCCCAGTAATTGAGCGCTTCGCGGTCGAGCAGTTCTATCATGTTGTACGGGATGAAGCCCCCGCCGTTGTAGCGGTCGTCGATGATGAGCGCCTGCCTGTTCGCCTGCGGGTAGAACCACCGGAACAGTTCACGGTTGCCCTCCACGGCCGTGTTGGGTATCCAGATATACCCGATGCGTCCTTCGGAGGCGCTGTCTACCATCGCCCGCCTCTGCGCGACCCAGTGCAGGAAACGCAGCTCGGTTTCGCTTTTCACCGGTGTAACAGTCACTTCACGCGCGCCGCTGCGCCGGGGTGCATCGTTGACCAGCAGCGTGAGGGTTTTGCCGAAACTGTTTTCCAGTGCCTTGTACGGATTTTCGCCGGTTTTCACTTCCCGGCCGTCGACGGCGATGAGCCAGGAGCCGGCGGGAACGTCGACGCCGTGTTCGGTGAGTGGTGAGCGGAAGGCCTCATGCCAGTTTTCCCCGTTGAATACGGTGGCGATACGGTAATACTCCGCCCCTTCGTCCGCGAACTCGCAGCCCAGCAGTCCGCCTTCCACGCGCGCGACTGCCGGCTCGTCGCCGGCATTGACGTAGGTATGTCCGGCGTTGAGTTCCCCGATCATTTCGCCGAGGATGAAGTCCAGGTCGCTGCGCCGTTCGACCCAGGGCAGCAGCGGGACGTACTTCGCGCGCATCTCCTTCCAGTCCACCCCGTGCATGTTCGGATCGTAAAACCAGTCGCGCATCAGACGCCAGGCGTCGGAAAAGATCTGCCGCCATTCCGCCTTCCGGTCGATTTTCATCTCCATCGACGCGAGGTCCAGTTTCCCGTCTCCCTTTTTCCCCCCGGCCTGGGCGGGAATAATTCCCCAGTCCCCGCCCGCGCGGTAGAGAATGTGCGTCCCGTCATGTGAAAGGTCGTAGCCGCTGATGCCGCTGATGACCTCTTCTTCCTTCTGTTTCCCGATATCGTAGCGCAGAAGGACGGCGGGACCGTCGTCGCGGCGCAGATAGTACACGGCGTCATGCGCGCAGGCGAGTCCGAAATAGCTGGCGGCCGCGCCGGGCAACGCGGTGATGCGATCGGGAAAGCCGCGTGCGTCGATGGCGACGCGCAGCGCGCCCTTCTCCGCAGGTGAGTCCCCGGCCGCCGTCCCGGTTGCCGTCCCGGTTGCCGCATCGCCCTCCTCGTCGCTGCGATACGGCTGGAAGGGCGGGGCGTCCGCGGTGAGCGCGGCGGCGTATACGCGCGTTGCCTTCGTGTAGACGTAGCGGAATTCGTGGCTGCTGAATGTGAGATTGAAATCCCTGTTGGAGAGGAAGAGCATGTACCGTCCGTCCGCCGAAAACGCGGGTGCGAAGTCGTTGGAGTAGCCCGAGCTGAGCAGCGTGCTGCTGGAGGATGCGAGACTGTACACCCAGATGCCGGTCATGTCGCTCGGTGCGGCATTCGAATAGGCGATCCAGCGGCTGTCGGGCGACCAGCGGTAATGCGTGATGGCGCCGCGCCGGCCGCGGGCCACGTCACTGATATCACCGCTTTCGAGGTCGAGCACACGGAGTCCATGACCGACGTCGGCATAGGCGAGCTTGCGGCCGTCGGGGGACCACAGCGGGGGGAATATCCACGTGGCGCTCCCTGTCGTCAGCTGGCGCGCCTCCCCGCTCCCGTCGGCCGCGCGCAGCCACAGCTCGTACTCACCGGTGGCGTCACTGACGTAGGCGACGGACGCGCCGTCCGGGGACCATGCCGGTGAATGTTCGCGCACGCCCTGCGTCCGTGTCAGGTTCCGTATCGCGCCGTAGCGGGCAGGGACGGTGAACAGATCGCCGCGTGCGTCGAAAAGGGCGCGCTTCCCGCTGGGGGAGATGGCGGAGGAGGAGATGTTGGCGCTTACATTCTTGAATACGGGCAGGCTCTGCCGTCCGTCGACGGCGACGGTGATGTCGAGTTTGCGCGTTTCCCCGCTCCGCGTATCGAGCAGCCACAGCCAGCCGCCGCTCTGGTAGACGATGTTCTCACCGCCGGCCGAGGGCCAGAGGACGTCGTAGTCGCTGTGCGCGGTGACCTGGCGGATGTTCCTGCTCTCGAGATCGAGGGCGTAAATGTTGAGCGTAAATCCACGGTCGGACGTAAAGTACACGGTGTTGCCGATCCACATCGGCTGATTGTCCGTCATCACGTGGTCGGTAAGGCGTTCCGCGGTGACGGCTTCGAGATCGAACATCCAGATGTCCTGCGCGCGACCGCCACGCGTCCTTTTCCACGTGCGCCATTCGCGGGAAATCGGCGTGTATACCATGCGTCTGCCGTCGGGAGCGAAGCATCCGGTGCCGCCCTCGGGAATGACGAGCGGCGTTTCGAGTCCGCCATCCACGGGCACGGTGTAAAAGCGTCCCATGCGCACACCCCAGGGCAGGCGGTTGGCACGGAAAAGGACGTGGCCGCCGTCGGGCGTCCAGCCCAGCACCTGGTGGTCGAAGCCCCCGCGTGGCGGCATGACGCCGACGTCGTTGTAGTACGTCAGCTGGCGGGGCTCGCCGCCCTTGCTCGGCATCACGTACACCTGTCGCGTGCCGCTGTACTCCGCGGAAAACGCGATCCACCTGCCGTCCGGGGAAAACCTGGGGAACAACTCCTGTCCGGCGTGCGCCGTCAGCTGGCGCGCCATTCCTCCACTCGTCGACGCGATGAAAATGTCGCCGGCATAGCTGAAGGCCACCCGGTCGCCGTGCACGTCGGGAAAGCGCAGCAACCGTGTGCTCCCGTTCGGGGTGTTCCCGTTCGGGGTGATCCCGTTCGGGGTGATCCCGTTCGGGGTGTTCCCGTTCGGGGTGTTCCCGTTCGGGGTGATCCCGGACTGTGCGAGAGCCTGCTGTGATGGGAAGGCGAGCAGGGAGAGGAGAAGGAGGAGGCGGACGGGCAGAGAAGGGCGCATGAACATATCCCCGGCAAGTTGATTTTTCTCACGGCGAAAGGGGCAATATATCGCCGTGGGGCTACACCGTTCAACTTCATTCGCCGGCGCGCCTGCGGGAGCGCCGCGCACATGCTGGCGGAATGCAATCTATTGAGTATATTTCCCGCGCAGTTGTACCAACGGCGGAATACCGATGCAGACTTTTGAACTTCTCACCATGGTCGCCTTCCTCATCATGTACCTCGGCAGCGCGTTACGGGCGATTCTTGCGCCCGAGGCCTATCGCGACGCGGAAATCGCCTTTTACAAAAGCGGAAAGCCCGGCGCGTTCGAATTGCTCAGCTTCTCGTTCACATCCCTCGCCTTCGTGCTGCTGATCGTCCACTTCGTCCTGGAGACGGCGTCGGCCGGACAGCTTGTGCTGTACGTGATGGTGATTCTCTTCGAGATTATCCTGCCCTTCCATTTCATGCCGTTCTACCGCGACCGCATGGTGAGTTCCCTCAACAGGAAGACGCCGGGCGAGTACAGGAGCTCGGGACTCAAGCGTCTCGGGATCGGCGTCATCATCATCGTGCTTCCGATCATCTGGTCGTAGGACACGCTCAGCGCAGAGCGGTGGGAGAAGTGTTGCGGCGGCGGGGCGAGAATATCCAGGCCGCGAAAAACAGCAGCGTCGCGATGAGGACGATGCCGGCACCGGAGGGAATATCGACGTACCAGGAGATGAGCAGTCCCGCCACGGAGGAGGCGATGCCGAAGAAAAGGGAGAGCAGCATCATGCGGCGGAAGCTGACCGTCAGCTGCCATGCAGCGGCTGCGGGGGTGACGATGAGGGCGGAAACCAGCACCACGCCCACGGATTTCACGCTCAGTACCACGGTCAGGGCGATGAGCACCAGCAGCAGGTAATGCAGCTTGCGCACCGGGAGTCCCATCACCGCGGCCACTTCGGCGTCGAAACTGAGGGCGAGAAATTCCTTGTACAGTGCGAAGATGACTCCCGCGGTCACTGCGGCCATGACGGCACTCAGCCAGACGTCCGCCGCCGTCAGCGCGAGGATGTTCCCGAACAGGTAGCCGAGCACATCGACATAGCGGTCGCGCATCAGTCCGATGAGCAGCACCCCCAGCGCCATTGTCGCGGCGAAGAAAATGCCGACGGCCGTGTCGTGGCGGAGCCGGCTTTTCTCGCTGACGGCCCCGATGCTGAGAGCGACGAGCACGGCGAAGATCAGTGCCGTCAGCAGCGGTTCGATCCCGAGCAGCAGGCCGATTCCCACGCCGGCGAAAGTGGAATGCGAAATGCCGGCGCCGATGAAGGAGAGTCCGTTCAGTACGACGTAGACGCCGATCACGGCGCAGATGCCGCCGACGAGCACGGCCTCGATCAGCGCTCTCTGCATGAAAGTGTGCTGGAGGAAATCCATGCCTATTTTCTCCCGGCATCTTTTGCGGAGACCACCATGTGCGGGACTTCACCGTGACCGAAGAGCATGGCGCCGCAGCCGTACATCTCTTCGAGCGAATCTCCGCTGAGAACGTCGCGGGGACGACCGTGTGCCACCAGGGTGCGATTCAGGCAGGCGATGGAATCGACGTACTGGCTGACCACGCCGATATCGTGCGTGACCAGTATGATGGTCATGCCGTCCTCCTCGTGGAGGCGGTTGACCCAGTCGTAGAGTCCCTCCGCGGAACCGTGATCGAGCGCCGCGGTGGGTTCGTCGAGGATGAGCAGCGACGGTTCCACCACGAGGGCGCGTGCGATGAGGACGCGCTGCCGCTGTCCCCCGGAGAGGGCGCTGATCTGGCGATCCGCGAATTCCCGCATCTGCACGCGGTCGAGCGCGCGGTACGCGCGGTCGCGATGCCTGCGGGTCAGGCGGCGAAAAAGACCGATTTCCCCGTACAGTCCCATGGCCACCACGTCGATGACCTGCAGGGGGAAGGAGAAGTCGAGCTGCGCGTACTGCGGCACGTAGCCGATGCGTGCGCGCAGGGAAGCGAGGTCCTCGGGCGCGCGTCCCAGGGTGCGCACCTCGCCGGCGTAGGGGGTGAGCAGGCCGAGGGCGGTTTTCACGAAAGTACTTTTCCCCGAACCGTTGGGACCGATAATGCCCCAGAAGCTGCCTGCAGGAATGGAGACGCTGATGTTTTCCAGGGCCGGCAGGTGATCGTAGCGCACGGACACATCGCGGAATTCTATGGCGGTGTCGGTGCTCATCGCAGCACCCTGGTCATTTCCCTGACATTGTATCGCATCAGGTCCACATAGCGGAGCGCGGTGTGTTCACTCCCGATCGGATCGAGACGTGCGACGTCCGCACCGGTGGCTTCCGACAGTACGTCCGCTGCCTGCGATGTCTTGCGCGCGTCGGCGAAGATGACGCGGACGTCTTCCCCGCGCATCCGTGCGATGAGGCTGCCGAGCGCATGGGCGGAAATCTCACGTCCCGGAGTCTCTTCGATCACGCCGGACTGTTTGAGACCGTAGCGTGCGGCGAAATACACCCACGAACTGTGATCCTCCACGAAACGCCTCTTCGTCCACTGCGCGCTGACGGCGCGGATATGCGCATCGAGGGCGCGAAGGGAGTCGCTCCACGCGG
>JAVVFP010000112.1:0-8170 GCA_032250495.1 Bacteroidota bacterium
CATCTTTCGCATCCGCGTCATCTTTCGCATCCGCGTCATCTTTCGCATCCGCGTCGTCATTCGCATCGGCGTCATCTTTCGCATCGTCCGCCGAATCCTCACCGGCATTACCGTTCGAGGACTCGTCGATGATCATGATCACCTTCCCCACCTCGGCTTGGCCGCCCTCCTCGACCTTGATTTCTTTTACCGTGCCGGCGACGTCGGAAGGCACGTCGAAGGACGCCTTGTCCGTTTCCAGCTCCAGCAGCGGTTGATCGACGTCGACGGTATCGCCGACGGAGACCAGCACCTTGACGACATCGCCCGCGGTGATATTCTCACCCAGTTCGGGTAGTTTGACTTCAGTAGCCATGTGTATCCTCAGTTATGAAATCATCGGATTCGCTTTTTCGGGATCGATATCGAGGTCTTTCATCGCCTGGGCGACGACCTTGCCATCGAGCATTTCCTTCTTCTGCAGGTGCGAGAGTGCTGCCAGCGTAATGAAGCGGGCGTCGACCTCGAAGAAATCACGCAGTTGCGCACGGCCTTCCGAGCGGCCGAAGCCGTCGGTACCGAGGGAGATCAGTCCACCCGGTGTCCAGCGGCAAATCGTATCGGGCAGCGCCTTCACGTAATCGGTTGCTGCCACGATGGCCCCGCTTGCGTCCTTGAGCATCTCCGAGACATACGGTACGCGTGGCGTATCCGTCGGATGCATGCGGTTCCAGCGTTCGACCTCGAGTCCATCATTGTGCAACTGCTTGTAGCTGGTCGCACTCCACACCCTGGTCGCCACGCCGTACTTCTCCTCGAGCATTTTCTGTGCCTTGAGGGCTTCGTTGAGTATGCTCCCGTTGGCCATGATGTCGGCGGTGAGTTCCGCGTCCTTGATCCCGCTTTCACGGAACAGGTACATGCCCTTGAGAATTCCTTCCTTCACCCCTTCGCCTTCCGGCATCGGCAGCTGCACATAATTCTCATTGAGGACGGTGATGTAGTAGAATACATTTTCCTGTTCCTCGTACATGCGGCGCATGCCTTCGCGCAGTATGACGGCGATTTCGTAGGCGAAGCTCGGATCATAGGTCACAAGATTCGGAACGGGATACGCGAGCAGGTGGCTGTTGCCGTCCTGATGCTGCAGTCCCTCACCTGCGAGTGTCGTACGTCCTGCGGTACCACCGATCATGAAGCCGCGCGCCTGCATGTCGGCCGCGGCCCAGACCAGGTCGCCGATGCGCTGGAAGCCGAACATGGAATAGTAGATAAAGAAGGGAATCATGGGAATACCGTGCGTGGCGTATGCCGTGCCGGCTGCGATGAAGCTGGACATCGACCCCGCCTCGGTAATGCCTTCCTCGAGGATCTGGCCGTCTTTCGCTTCCTTGTAGTACAGCAGCGAAGCGGAGTCCACAGGGTCGTAGAGCTGTCCGACATGGGAATAAATACCCACCTGGCGGAACAGTGCTTCCATGCCGAAGGTGCGAGCCTCATCGGGCACGATGGGCGTGATATACTTGCCCACTTCCTCGTCCTTGAGCAGTTTGGACAGTATGCGCACGAAGGCCATGGTGGTGGACACTTCCCGATCCTCGGTTCCTTCATAGAATTCCTCGAAAAGCGCTTCGTCGGGCGTCTTCAGTTTCGGTGCGTTGGTATTGCGTTTCGGCATATAGCCGCCGAGCGCCTTGCGCCGTTCGCGCAGGTATTTCATCTCTGCGCTGTCCTCATCCGGACGATAGAAGGGCGCTTCGGAAACGTCCTCGTCGGAGATGGGAATATTGAAGCGCGTGCGGAATTCCTTGAGTTCGTCCTCGTTGAGTTTCTTCTGCTGATGGGTAATGTTCTTGCCTTCCCCGGCTTCACCGAGTCCGTAGCCCTTGATGGTACGGGCGATGATCACGGTCGGTGCGTCCTCGCTGTGCACGGCTGCATTGAACGCGGCGTAGAGCTTCTCGGGATCGTGTCCGCCGAGACGAAGGCGGCGCAGGCGCTCGTCGCTGTACTGCTCGACGATTTTGAGTATGCGTTCGTCAGAGCCGAAGAAGTTCTTGCGAATGTATTCGCCGGATTCTATTGAGTACTTCTGCCGTTGTCCGTCGGTAACTTCGCCCATGCGTCGGACGAGAACGCCATCGGTGTCTTTTTCCAGCAGGGGATCCCAGTCGCTGCCCCAGATGACCTTGATCACGTTCCATCCCGCGCCGCGGAAATTGGTTTCCAGTTCCTGTATGATATTGCCGTTGCCGCGCACCGGACCGTCGAGGCGCTGGAGATTCGCGTTGATGACGAAAATGAGGTTGTTGAGTTTGGCACGCGCGGCGAGGGAAATCGCACCGAGCGCTTCCGGCTCGTCGGTTTCGCCATCACCGAGAAAGGCCCAGACCTTGGTGCCCTTGTCTTCTTTCAGTCCACGATCCTCGAGATAGCGATTGAAGCGCGCCTGGTAAATGGCCATGATCGGCCCGAGTCCCATCGACACGGTCGGGAACTCCCAGAAGTCCGGCATCAGCCAGGGATGGGGATAGGAGGAGAGTCCCCCGCCGTCGGCCAGTTCCCGGCGGAAATTCTGCAGCTGCGCCTCGCTGAGCCGACCTTCGAGGAAAGCCCGCGCGTACATGCCGGGCGCCGCATGTCCCTGAAAATAGATCTGGTCGCCGCTGAAGCCGTCCTCACCGCGTCCCTTGAAAAAGTGGTTGAAGGCGACCTCGTATATTGTCGCCGCGGAAGCGTAGGTGGATATGTGTCCGCCGATGCCGCTCTCCTTCCGGTTGGCGCGCACGACCATGGCCATGGCATTCCAGCGGATGAGGCTTTTGATGCGGCGCTCGAGCGTACGGCTGCCGGGATACGGCGGCTGCTCGGAGGCCTGAATGGTGTTGATATAGGGTGTATTGGCAGAAAAGGGCATGCGCACGCCATTGCGAAAGGCATGCAGCTGCAGGTCCTTGAGCAGGCGCTGCACGCGTTCGGTGCCGCCCTCGGAGAGGACATAATCGAGCGAAGCGATCCACTCCTGCGTCTCGATCAATTCAAGTTCTTTCCGTTCCTGGTCAGTCATGAGAATCCTTCAAAAGATGTGCATTTTCGATAAAAACAGGCATCATACGGACAACAAATTTCGGGGCGCCCTGGTTCAATTCGGAGGGGAGGATGAGACAGATTACGCGTAATCAGAGGAGGGAGGGGTCGGGGTAGCGTTCGTAGGGAATGGGGTCGTCGGTGCCTGCGCGATGGAAGCCCCGGAGACGCAGGACGCAGGATTCGCAGACGCCACAGGCGCGGACTTCATTTTTGTAGCAGCTCCAGGAGAGATGCAGCGGTGCGCCGAGCGCGAGTCCCTGCCGAATGATGTCGTCTTTGCCGAGGTGAATCAGCGGTGTGTGGATGCGCAGGGGCCGCTCGTTCTTCGTTCCCGTTTCGATCACCCGCTGATAGGCCTGGTAAAAGCTCTCCCTGCAGTCCGGGTAGCCTGAGCTATCTTCCTCGACCGCGCCGACGAACAGGGCTTCTGCGCCCAGTACCTCGGCCCAGCTGACGGCGATGCTCAGCATGTTCGCGTTGCGGAAGGGAACGTAGGTATTGGGAATGCCGTGCGCCTCGCGATCCGCATCACGGATTTCCATGTGCGTATCGGTCAGACTCGATCCGCCGATGCGCGCGAGATGCTCGATGGAGATCACCAGTCGACGCGGTTCGGGGACCCCGTAATGCGCGGCGATGTCTTCGAACGCACGCAGCTCCCGGACCTGCGTACGCTGCCCGTAGTTGACATGCAGCAGCGCGAGTTCAAAATCGCGCGCCGCCATGGCGACGGTGACACAGCTGTCCATTCCCCCCGACGCGAGCACGACGGCCAGTGCTTTCTGCTCCCTCATCATGCGCCGGCGTCTATCCAGCCCTGCTTGTAGTACTCGACTTCCACAAGCGAATGGATTCCCCCACGCGTGTTGAATTCGCCGGACACCTTCATGTACCGCGGCTTGAGAACTTCCACGAGGTCGTCGAGGATTTCGTTCACCGAGGATTCGAAATAAATCCCCTTGTTGCGAAACTCGAGATAATAGTATTTGAGCGACTTCAGTTCAACGCACAGTTCGTCGGGAACATAATAGAGCGTTATCGTCGCGAAATCCGGCAGTCCGGTCACCGGACATACCGACGTGAACTCCGGGTTCACATGCGTGATTTCATAGTCCCGGTTGGGATACTTGTTCGGAAAGGTATCGATGCTAGGCATAGTAGATCTCAGATTTCAAATTGCAGATTACAAATGACAAATTGCAGATTTCAAATTGCAGATTTCAAATGACAGCGGGCGAAAGGCAGTGTGAGCATCTTCGCGCAGGAGGTGATACGCAGCGCCTGAAAAGACATCCGCATTGATCCGTACGATCCGTCAAATCCGTGTTCCACATTCACGTTCCTATTCATACCCCGCGCGCGTCGGGATTCCAGATGAACTTGTGCAGTTGCAGCTGCATGCGCACGGGCAGACGATCTTCGAGTATCCATGCTGCGAGATCGCGATACGCGATATCCCCGAACGCGGGCGAAAGCAGAATCTCGCCACAGCGTTCCGCAAGCGTTTCCCGGGAGATGAAATCGCGCGTCCATTCGTAATCCCCGCGGTCGCGCAGCACGAATTTCACCTCGTCGGTCGGCTTCAGGTACGCGAGATTTCCCAGGCAGTTCTTTTTCATCATGCCCGATCCGGGGGCTTTCAGGTCCATGATAATGGTCACCCGGGGATCGACAGGACTGATATCCACATGTCCCCCGGTTTCCACGGCGACGGTGAAACCCTGATCGCAGAGTTCGGTCATGAAGTTGAAGCATTCCTCCTGTTCGAGCGGCTCCCCCCCGGTGAGCTCGACGAAATCACAGCGGTAGGCGGCGATACGGGAAAGCACGCTGCCGGAGTCCATCATGTCCCCTCCTGTGCGATGGTCCAGCGCATACGGCGTATCGCACCACGCGCAGCGGAGTCCGCAGCCGTGCAGGCGCACAAAAACGCAGGGCAGCCCTGCTCGGCTGCCCTCACCTTGAATGCTGTGGAAAATCTCTGAGACTTTCAGCTGCGGCATGCGCGGAAATTACCTGGAGAAGCGGCGTCCGACTTCGGCGTAAATGCCGGCGGCGGCAGTGATCTTGATCGCATCCCAGATCTGCAGGGAGACGAAGCCCGCGGCGATGCTGGCATGCCAGTCGTGAATGAGCACATAGTTCAGCTGGGTGATACCCATGGTGAAAATGACCACCATGCCCGCGATCATCGCGAGCACGCCGGCGGCGTAACGCGGAAGGCGACGGAGCAGCGTCGTCTCATGCAGCAGTGCACCGGTGACGAAGGCGGCGAAGGGAAAGGCAAGCAGATAACCGCCTGTCGGACCGAGCATATAGGGGAAACCACCCGCAAAGCCGGCGAACACGGGGAGTCCCGTCGCCCCCATGGCGAGATAACTCATCTGCGCAGCGGCACCCTTGCGGGGACCGAGCAGCGCGCCCGAGAGCAGGACGAAGAAGGTCTGCAGCGTAAAAGGCACCGGAATTGTGGGCAGCACGATCTGTGCACCCACCGCCGTCAGCAGCGCAAAACTGCCGATCCACACCGTGGTGGAGATGGCGCGACTTTCGGGAATGGCAAGAACGCGGTCTACAGTTGTCGTCGTATGCATGGGAACTAACCTGTGTTAGGACTGCAGAAAATAATGTCCCTGAAAATTACCGCTTTTCACATTCGAACGCAATGCATCGAAGCTGCGCCTCTGTGCCCGCCTGCGAAATATTAATTTTTCACTCCCCCGTATCCTTTTGCCTTGAAATGATTAACTTCATTAACGTATGCACCATTACACCTGTTCCATAGAGATCGGTGCCGATCCTGCGGCGGTGTTCGCCTTCCACACGGACCCGGCCAACCTGCTGCGCATCAGTCCGCGACACCTGCATGTCGACATCCTCCGGCATGACCCACCTGCGGAGGGTGCCGAAGTGGAGCTGCGCGTCCGTCCCCTGCGGCTCTTCTCGCAGCACTGGCGGCTGCGCTTCGACCTGTTCGATCCCCCCCGCCGCCTGGGAGATGTGATGATCTCCGGACCATTCGCGCACTGGAAGCAGGTGCGTGAATTCATTCCCCTGCGCAACGGCAACACCCTCCTCAGCGATTCCGTCGAATACGCGCTCCCCTTCGGCCGCATCGGCCGCCTCGCCAACACCCTTTTCATCGGCCACGAGATCAAGTCGATGTTCCACCAGCGGCAGAAAAGGACGAAGCGGCTGCTGGAAATGGACTGATGCAGCCAACGTCCCGGACGCGTGGGGATCGCTGTCGTGCACGCGGCCGTGTTGCAGGTGGCGATACGGCATTCACGATACGGCATTTCCACTTGCCTTTCTCTGCAGGACGATTTCTGTTATATTGGCTTGCTGTACGCAAGTGTCACGATAGAGACCCATGGAAAGAACCCGCAACTTCTGTATTATCGCGCATATCGATCACGGGAAATCAACGCTGGCCGACCGCCTGCTCGAGACGACCGGGACCATCACGCAGCGCGATCTGAAAAACAACCAGGTGCTCGACGATATGGATCTCGAGCAGGAGCGGGGCATTACGATCAAATTGCACGCCGTGCGGATGATGTATCAGCATTCCGACGGCCATGAGTATACGCTCAACCTGATCGATACGCCCGGACACGTCGATTTCTCCTACGAAGTCTCCCGCTCCCTCAACGCCTGTGAGGGTGCCATACTGGTGGTGGACGCCACACAGGGTATCGAGGCGCAGACGATCAGCAACCTCTACCTGGCGGTCGAAGCGGGACTCGAGATCATTCCCGTCATCAACAAGGTGGACCTCGCCAGTGCCGAGGTGGAAAAAGTCACACAGGGTATCGTCGAACTGCTCGGCTGCGATCCGGGGGACATCATTCCCGCGAGTGCGAAGACGGGCATCGGCGTCGACGAGATCCTGACGTCCATCGTCGAACGCGTTCCTCCCCCGGTCGGCGACCCCGACGCACCGCTGCAGGCGCTGATTTTCGACTCGGTATTCGACTCCTACCGCGGTGCCGTCGTGTACATGCGCGTGGTGCAGGGGCGCATCCGTGAGCGCGAGGTGATCAAGTTCTTCGCCAACGACAAGGAATTCGAGGTCGAGGAAATCGGCATACTCAAGCGCGGCCGCAACCGCACCGGTGAACTGTCCGCCGGGGACGTCGGGTACCTGATCGCGGGTGTGAAAACCGTGGCCGACACCAATGTCGGCGACACCATCACGCATGCGAAAAAGGGCGCTCCCACGCGTCTGCCGGGCTACAAGGAAGTGAAACCCATGGTGTTCAGCGGCCTGTATCCCACCGATAGCGACGATTTCGAGGACCTTCGCGAGGCGCTGTCCAAGCTGCGTCTCAACGATTCCTCCATCATCTATGAACCCGAGAGCTCCGCCGCACTGGGCTTCGGTTTCCGCGCGGGCTTCCTCGGCCTGCTGCACATGGAGATCGCGCAGGAACGCCTCGAGCGCGAGTTCGACCTTTCCATCATTACCACCGTACCCAACGTGGCGTATTACGTGGTGCTCAAGGAAGGCGGCGAGCGCATTCCCGTTGACAACCCTTCCTCGATGCCGCCCCCCGGGGACATCGACCATATAGAAGAACCGTTCATCCGTGCGCAGATCATTACCCCCTCCGAGTACATGGGCAACATCATGAAACTCTGCATGGACCGCCGCGGAATCTACCATAACACGCAGTACATCGATCCCACGCGGGCGGACATCCACTACGAACTTCCGCTTTCCGAGATAATTTTCGATTTTTACGACAAACTCAAGTCCGTCTCGCGCGGCTACGCTTCCTTCGACTATGACTTCAAGGATTACCGAGAATCGGACCTGGTCAAGCTCGACATCCTGCTCAACGGCGAGCCCGTGGACGCACTCTCGAGCATCGTGCACCGCTCGAAGGCCTATGACTGGGGCCGCCGGCTCTGCCGCAAGCTCAAGGAGCTCATTCCGCGGCAGATGTTCGAAGTGGTCATACAGGCGGCCATCGGCAGCAAGGTGATCTCGCGCGACGTGGTCAAGCCGCTGCGCAAGAACGTCACCGCCAAATGCTACGGTGGCGACATCTCGCGAAAGCGCAAGCTGCTCGAGAAGCAGAAGGAAGGAAAGAAG
>JAVVFP010000113.1:0-8164 GCA_032250495.1 Bacteroidota bacterium
AATGCAGCCAGTAGGCCGTCGAGTCGGTGTAGATGCTGATGTACTGCGGGTAGGGATCGGTCCACTCGGTGGGAATGAATTTGTAGCCACCCTCGTCGTAGTTCTTTGTGCCGTGGAAGACGAAGGCGTCTCCCTCGTCGAAACTGCCGTCCTCCATTCCCTCGGCGTGCATGGGAATACCGACGCCCTTGCGATAGAGCTGCACCGTCGCGGGATCGATACCGGCGGGATCGCGTCCCGATGCGCGAAACCAGTCCGCTGTCAGGCGGTAGATGCCATCCTCGCGCACATGGAACTTGAGCATGGGCGACTGGTAATCGATCCAGGCCTGCGTGGTGTCCACGTTCCTGCTGCGCGTGGTGAAGCGCATGCGCGCATACGGCGGTTTTCCTTCCGCGGCGATCGCCGGCGCCAGTCCGTCGCGCCGCACGCGGCGCAGGATGTATTCCTCGACCAGGCGCGTTTCCCCCGTCGCGGGATCCCAGGCCAGCAGGGGCAGTTCCAGCGTCAGCTCCACCTCGTCGCCGAGTCGCCGGTAGCTGCGCTCGCGTATGCGCACGGGTGCCGGACGCGAGCGCAGGGCGCCGTCGTAGGGTATGACGGACGTGAGGAGCAGGGAGTCCGGTGACAGCGCGCCCTCGATGAGATAGAACGGCGAGGCCTGCTGCGGCGCACCGAGCACGACATCCTCGAGCAGGACCTCGGTCGCGTCGCCGGCGGGCATGCGCAGGCGGACGGTGCGGGACGGGATGCGGACCTCCTCCGGAAGCACCGGGGCGAAGCCGTCGAGCACGAACAGCCGGACGCCATCCGCGTCCACGATGCGGAAAGAATATCCGTCGTTGCGTATGCGTTCGATATCCTGCGCGACGAGCGTTCCTGATGAAAGTGCGGACAGGATGAGGAGAAACGAACAGGCGAGGGACAGGCGTGCAGTCATCAATGACCCCGGACGACATGAAGTGGACGATGCATCAGTTGCGAACCTTCCGGTCGGTTTTCGCTCGAAATCGGATGTTCACTTTGCGTAATGATGAAAAGTACGGGATTTCCACGCGTATTTCCACATCAATCCTCACTGAAGGCACGGTCAATTCTCCACGCTCTCGACGGGAAAATCGAAGCAGTCGCCCAGGTCGCGGAGCACCAGCATCACGCGTCCGACAATCTGGAACTCATCGTCCTCGGTGACGTCCATGGGACGAAAGCTCGGATTCGCCGGCAGCAGGCGTATGGTCCCGCCCCTGTGCTCGAATTTCTTCACGGTCAGACCGCCGTTGTAATACGCGATGACGGTTTCCCCGTTGCTGGCCACGCTCTGCTGCCGCACCAGCACCACGTCCCCGGGAAAAATCCCGGCGTCGCGCATGCTGTAGCCGTCGACGCGGAGCGCCACGGGCTCCTCGAAGGGCACGATGGAACGGTCGACACGAAGGTACTCGACGGCCTCCTCCTGCGCCCAGGCGGGGGGACCGGCGCTGACGTCGCCGACCAGCGGAATGCGCCGGTACGCCTGTTCGAGCAGACGGATGCCGCGGCTGATGCCCGGCGTGATCTCGATGAAACCGATTTTCTCCAGTCCCTTGAGCACGATTTCCACTGAACGCTTCCAGAGTCCCGTTCCCTTCGCGATCTCGTCCATGCTGGGCGCACGCCCGTGCCGTTCGAAATACTGCTCGAGAAAACGCGCGACCTTTTTCCTGTTGTCAGTCCATTCCTTGCCCACGGCATGTTTCCGTTGTTATACAAACGTCTAACCGATAATACGTAATGGAGGGACGGAAGTCAAGTACGGGGAATTTTTGTATCTTCGGCTCCATGACGACTGAACGCACACCCCCCCGCTTTCCCTGGTCGCTGTTCGCCGCAGCCGCGGGCATCGCGCTGCTGCACGCCGCGGCGCTGCTGCTGCCCTGGCAGCGCGCCTGGGGATTCGACATGCTGCGCTCCCTGCAGGTGCCCGCGTCCTTTCCCTTCGTCCTGCTGCTCGCCGCCCTGATCGTCGGTGTGCTCTGGCTGACGGCGCGAAAGACGCTCCGGCCTGCCGTCGGCAGTGCCGTGCTGCTCGCAGTGCTGCTGCTGGCGCCCGGGATGGACACATTTTTCTACGGGGACGGTCCCCTGCTCATTCCGCAGGTGCACCGCTATTCGGTAACGGGAGAGTACGACAGGGCGCTGCTGCTGAACCTGAAGTCCTCCCCGCTCGCGGGCGCGCTGCTCACGCTGCTGATGACGAGTATTCCGAAAATCACGACGAACATCAGCACCGCGCTGTACCCTTTTTTCTGGCTCGCGAAGCTCTCGCTGCTCGCGGCGGGCATCGCCATCATCGCGCTCACGCGCGGCATGCGCCAGGTGCATGCCGTCGCCGCCCTCGCGGGCAGCGCGGGCGTGCTGCTGCTGATGGGCGAGGTGGAATTCTACGCCCCGGTATTCGCGGCCGTCGCGGTGTACATCGTCGCCGGGGAACGCGCCGCACGGGAGGAGCAGTCTCCGCTCTGGCCGGCCGCTCTCGCACTGATCGTCGCCGTGCTCGCACATTACATGGCCGTCGTGCTGCTGCCCTCGCTGCTGTACATCATTGTCCGTCGAAAAAGCGCGCGCGTGCGCCAGTGGACCTTCAGCCGCGTGGTGGTCGCGTCCACCGCCGTCATTCTCGCGGGGAAGGCGCTGTATCTTCTCCTCGTCGCGATCTTCCCGGACAACCGCATACTCATGCCCCTGCATGTCCATGCCTCCGAAGCCGGCGTGCATCGCTACACGCTGTATTCCCTCGCGCATCTCGGGGACATGCTCAACCTGCTCGTCCTTCTCGCGCCGCTGGCACTCATCGCGCTGCCGCTGTATGCGGCACAGCGGCTTCGCTGCGATGAGCCGGACCCCGCGTCCTCCTTCCACGCGCTCATCGTGCCGCCGTTTTTCGCCGCCCTGTTCTTCATGAACACGTCACTGGGACTCGCGCGCGACTGGGACCTCGCCGCCCCTGCGGGTATTGCGCTGCTGCTCGCCGCCGTGTCCCTGGCCGAGCGCGCGTCGCAGCGTCATGCCGCCGCCGTGCTTATCGGACTCTCCGTGCTGCTGCAGCTGCCCTGGCTGCTGCTGCACGAGCAGCCCCGCGCCACGGCACAGCGCTTCGAGGCCATCATGGCGCTCGACGATGAAAACATGTACGGCGACTATGCGCTCAGCGGCTACGACGCGCTGCGGAAATTCGATTACGGGCAAGGCGACCGGGTAAAGGAGATCGCGCTGACCAGGCGCATGATCGCGCTGGTCGGTTACCCGCAGCATTACAGGGAACTGACCGCGCTGGCACAGGCGGAGTACGCCGGCCGGCCGGATTCCCTGCTGGCGCAGCTGGACTGGATGCTCGCGCGACTGGCCACGCATTCCGCCATGCTCCGGGATCAGGAACGGGAGCGGAGCTACGCGATGCGCATGGGGGAAATCGATTCGCTCGCACAGGTCCTGGGCATGATCGCGGTCAGCACAGGCAGCCGTCCCGGTCTGCGCGGCTGGCTGCTGCTGCTCGCGCAGAACACCCGCGACGAAACACAGTACCCGGCCGTCGCGGCGGCGGAGCATTATACCGCGGGACGATACGACAGCGCGGCCGCTTCCTTCGAACGCGCCCTGCGCGACGGTTTCTCCTCACCTTCGCTGTACCTGTTTTTCGGTAACGCGCTGGCGCTGAGCGGACAGTATTCCGCCTCCCTCGCGCGCTTCGAGGAAGGCGTGCGCCGCTATCCCGGCGACGGCATGCTGCGCTTCACCCTCGGTAAGTACTACGTCCGCGCCGGCATACAGCCGCAGCGCGCCGCAGAGCTGCTGCTCTGGTGCGTCGAGAACGGCAGACCGGCCGTGCACGTCGACGAGGCCCGCGTCCTGCTCCGGCAGCTGCAGGAGTAAGCTCCCGCGAGACGCGGAATTACTCCCGGCCGCCTTTCTGCCCCCCGGTGGACATTGGTACAATGCGGCGGATGGCGTATTTTGTTCTTTTGTCGCAAGAGACTGAGTTATGTGCGGATTCGCAGGCGTTTTCAGATACAATCGACAGGGCCCGGAAATCACCGACGCGCTGCTGACCGAGATGGGGACCGCGATCGCGCACCGGGGCCCGGATGACGACGGACTGTATCGCTCGGACTGCGGCCGCGTGGGATTCAGCTTCCGTCGGCTCTCCATCATCGACCTCTCCGCGGCGGGACATCAGCCGATGTCCACCCCCGACGGCAGCACCTGGCTGGTGTTCAACGGCGAAATCTACAATCATGTCGCGCTGCGGAAGGAACTCGAGTCCGCCGGCTTCCACTACCGGTCCCGCACCGACACCGAGACCATCCTTTACGCCTACCAGCACTGGGGTGAGCGCTTCGTCGAACGCCTGGAAGGGATGTTCGCCATCGCGATATGGGATACGAGGGAACAGCGCCTGCTGCTCTACCGCGACCGCGTCGGTATCAAGCCGCTGTACTACGCGGATCATCACGGCAGCATCATCTTCGGTTCCGAGATCAAGGCCATGCTCGCGTGGCCGGGACTGCAGCCCGAGGTCAGCCGCGAAGCGCTGTATCACTATTTCACCTACATACACACTCCCGCACCGTGGACGATGTACGAGGGCGTCTACAAGCTGCGCGCGGGACATTACCTCGCCGTCGAGGCGAACGGGGACCTGCGGCTCGAACGCTACTGGGACGCGCTCGGACACCGCGAGGAGGATTTCGACTACAACGACGAAGAAGCGGTCACCGCGCGCATCCGCGACCTGTTCCGCAGCGCAGTCGAGAAGCGCATGATGTCGGACGTCCCCTTCGGCGTCTTCCTCAGCGGGGGAATCGATTCGAGCGCCAACGTCGCCTTCATGTCGGAACTGATGGATCGTCCGGTGGACACCTTCACCGTGGCCATTCGGGGACAGGAGGACAGCAACGAATTCCAGTGGGCACGGCGCATCGCCGAACGCTATCATACGAATCATCACGAAGTGGTGATCGATGACAGCGGTTTTCTCGACCTGCTGCCCACCATCGTGCATCATCAGGACGAACCGCTCGCCGATCCCGTCTGTTTCCCGCTCTACCACGTGTCGAAACTCGCGCGCGAGAACGGCACCATCGTCATCCAGGTCGGCGAGGGCAGCGACGAACAGTTCGCCGGCTACGAGAGTTACATCCGCGCGCAGCGCATGCTGCGTCTCGGTCGTGCAATGCTTCCCGTCCCTGCCTTCCTCTCCCGTTCCGCCTACGCGGCGATGATCCCGCTGCTGAAGATGAAGAAAGTGGACTACCGGCAGAACATCATCCGCAACGTGATGGAGAAACAGCCGGCCTTCTGGGGCAACGCCATCGGCTTCTACGAGAAAGAGAAACGCAAGGCGCTGAATCTCGACATGTTCGAAGGACTCGACCTGTACTCCTCCTACGAACTGGCGGACGAGCAATTCCAGCGCTCTGCGCGCCGCGGCTACGGCGGCGACCTGCAGCGCATCGTGTACTGGGAGATCAAGAACCGGCTGGCCGAGCTGCTGCTGATGCGCGTGGACAAGATAACCATGGCCGTCAGCCTCGAGGCCCGGGTGCCCTTCCTCGATCACAAGCTGGTCGAGTTCAGCATGAACATTCCCTCCGCCCTGAAGCTGAAAAACGGCGTGCCGAAATACATTCTCAAGCAGGCCATGCGCGGCATACTGCCGGACGACATCATCGACAGGAAGAAGATCGGCTTCGCCGGCTCCGGGAAGAACATGCTCACACCCGAGATCTTCCGTCACGCGCGCAGCCTGCTGCTCTCCCCGCGTCACGATTATTACAATCCTTCATATATTCGCACCCTGCTCGACGAATACGAGCGCACACGTATCAACTACACACCACAGCTGTGGGCGTTGTATAATTTCGAACTCTGGCACCGCTGGTGGATCGAGGGAGACCGCGACCTCTTCTGATCCCGTGCCCTATTGACGTGGTGACACATGCCGGAACCCAGCACACGCCTTCCCTGGATAGACGCCCTGCGCGGACTCGCCATCATCCTGATGGTGCCCGCGAACCTCGCGCCGTATTTCACCGAACCCCACCCGATGTGGTTCCGCATCCTCGGCTCCTTCGCCGCGCCGACCTTCATCATGCTCAGCGCGGGCATGGTGATACTGACGGGCGAGCGGCACGGACTCGGATACTACCTCAAGCGTGGCGGCATCATCATCGGCGTCGGGATGAGCCTGGACCTGCTGCTGTGGGATATACTGCCGTGGACGTCCTTCGACGTGCTGTACACGATCGGACTCGCCCTGCCGCTGATCTACCTGCTCCGGCGCGTCGACGCGCGCGAACTGTTCTACCTCTCCCTGATCATTTTTCTCGCGACCTATGTCCTGCAGGCCTTCTTCGGATATCACGCCGAGGCGCTCGAAATCTATCTCGACGAGATCACGCTGCCGTCGGCGGGACGCCTGCTGCAGAGCTGGCTGATCGACGGCTGGTTCCCGATCTTCCCGTGGATGGGATATGCGCTGACGGGCGCGCTGTTCTTCCGCACGTTCTTTCGCGAGAACTCCGGCGTCTCCAACCGCTTCCTCCTGATGGGCGCGGCCTTCACGGCCGTGGGCTTCGCCCTGCTCTTCCTTCCCCTGCCCTTCGTGCGCAATCTCGCCGACGGTGCCATCCTCGAATCCCGTGGCGGCTACTCGGAAATTTTCTATCCTCCCACCTTCGCCTACATCTTCACATCCATCGGCATCGTCCTGCTGTTCTCCACGCTCATCCGGCGTTTTCCCATCGCCGGCGTCACCGCAGTACTCGCATTTTTCGGACGCTATTCGATGCTGGTCTACATCCTTCACCAGGTGCTGGGCGCGCTCGCGGTCGAGCCCACCGTCGCCGCCTTCGGCTTCGACGGCATCGAATCCGGTCCCTGGTTCACCTTCGTGAACATCGTGGTGCTCTCGATCATTTACGCCGTGTGCTACGGCCTCGAACGCCTCAAGCGCCATTACCCCACGCGATCGACGGTGCTGCAGGTCCTGTTCGGCAAGTAGGGCTCAGAAATAGAGTCCGTAGAATATTCCGCTCGGTGTGATGCGCAGGGCGGGCGCCGGGAAATGGAATAGATTGAGCGACTCCCGCACGAAATCCATGAACGCACCGTCCCCGGGGAGCGCGCGCATGTCGTAATCCAGCGCGATATACCACTCCTGCTCACCCTCTCCCACTCCCCCGCTGCTGTTGTATATGCCGTCCCCCAGCATGGTACGATTTGCCCCGTAGCCGACGGCGATGCCCAGCCAGTCCGGCCAGTACGGCCGCGCGGCGTGCGGCAGCACGTCCTCCACGCTCAGGCAGAGCCAGTAGGTGAAGCCGTCGTAGTCGCGGAGATAGTCATGCTCTATCCACCCGGCCTTGACCGCGTCGGACGGGTGGTAACTCATCTTTATGTTCACCGACTGCAGCGCGGGCCAGACGCGCTGGAGATTGGGCCAGAGCGCGCCGACCGTGTTGGCGCCCATGTCCCACCAGCTGAAGCCCCACTTTTCATACATGCCGTCGATGACTTCCATCTCGAGCTGGTAGAACATGGCCAGTCCGCTGGACCAGTACATGGCCGGCTCGCGCTTCATCCCCGTCCATCGAAACATGTGAAACAACGTACGCGCGTAGGTCTGCGAGCCCCAGATGTGCCCGAGCTTGTCGACGTTGAGATCGGCGTTGTACCAGTCATTGAAGGTGTGGAACGGGGCGCGGTCGGCGTAGTCGTCGTTGTAGAAGGTCGCGAAGTAATATCCCATGATGCCCGCATTTACCGCGAACATGGTTCCACCCACCAGCCAGAGTCGTCCCGGACGAAGGCTGTCCTGCACCGGCGTCTGCACCGGAGCGCCGTCCGCAAACGACTGCCCCGGCGTCTGCCCCGGAGCCTGCACCGGAGCGCCGACCGCAAACGACTGCGCCGGCAGAACCGGCGCAGCAAGGACGAGCAGGAGGACGAGGATGCGGATCATGCGAGCGCGGTCGCGGCGCGCAGCAGTGCTTTCGTTTTCGCCTCGGAATCCGCCTCGGCGTAGAAGCGCAGGATCGGTTCGGTGCCGGATGCGCGCACCAGCAGCCACCCGCCCTCGATGCGGAACTTGAAACCGTCGGTGGTCTCCGTGTCCTGCACCGCGTAG
>JAVVFP010000114.1:0-8142 GCA_032250495.1 Bacteroidota bacterium
TCGGCGCAAACGGCGCGGGAAAAACCACGGCCATACGAATGTTCTGCGGCCTGCTCCCCCCCACCTCCGGGGATGCGCTCGTTGCGGGCTACGATATCCGGCGGCAGGCGCGCAACATCAAACAGGTCATCGGCTACATGAGCCAGAAGTTCTCTCTCTACGACGATCTCACCGTGGCGCAGAACATCGAATTCTACGGGGGGATTTACGGACTTTCCCGCGAACAGATTGCAGAAAAAACCGCGCATATGCTCGATGAACTCAAGCTGCGCGGCAAGGAGGACAGCCTGACACGCTCACTCCCGCTCGGCTGGAAACAGCGTCTTGCGCTCAGCGTCTCCCTCCTGCACGACCCCTCCATCATTTTTCTCGACGAACCGACCGGTGGCGTCGACCCGATATCGCGCCGCAATTTCTGGCGTATCATATATGACATCGCCGCCGATGGCAAAACCGTCTTCGTCACCACGCATTATATGGATGAAGCGGAATACTGCGGCAGGATATCCATCATGTACGAGGGACGGATCATCGAACTCGGCGCGCCCGGCGCACTGAAGGAGAAATACGGCCTGGGCAGCATGCAGGAAGTCTTCGTTCATCTCGTCGGTGGCGATGCGCGCAGCAGCGGGCAGCGGGAAAGGAGCGGAACATGAAACGAAGACTCTGGGCCATCGTGCGCAAGGAGTTCATACATATCTTCAGGGACTGGCGTACCCTCCTTATCATCATTCTCATGCCGGTGCTGATGATCGTCCTCTACGGCTATGCGATCACTCTCGACATGCGCAATATCGTCTTCGGTGTCATCGACGACGCCCGCACACCCGAAAGCCGCGCGCTGCTCGAGGCGTTCAGTGAAAACGGCTTTTTCAAACCCTGGCCGCATGCGCTGCAACGGGATGAGATCGAAGCGCTCTTCATGCGACGCGATGTGCATGCCGTCCTCGTCATACCGCGCGACTTCTCCCGGCTGCTCACGACGGACCGCCGCGCCGACGTGCAGCTGATCATCGACGCGAGCGACAGCAACGTCGGGACCTTCGTCAACAACTACGCGGAACAGGTGCTGCGCAAATACAACGAGCGCAACAATCGTGGACTCCCGCTGCTCTTCGAGATCTCCCCGAGGATTTTCTACAATCCCGACATGAACAGCACGAATTTCTTCGTACCCGGCCTGGTCGCGCTCATCCTCATGCTGATTTCCGCCCTGCTCACCTCCATCGCGATCACGCGGGAAAAAGAAACCGGGACCATGGAGCAGATCCTCGTTTCACCCGTGCACGCCCGGGAAATCGTTCTCGGGAAAGTGCTGCCGTACATCGCGCTCGGCCTCATGAACGCGTCGCTCATCCTGGTCAGCGCGCGCGTGCTTTTCGACGTACCGGTGCGGGGCAGCCTGCTCCTTCTGGGACTGATGTCGCTGGTGTACGTCTTCGTCGCGCTCAGTTTCGGCCTGATGATCTCCACCGTGGCACGGACGCAGCTGATCGCCATGTTCGGTACGCTGATGGCCACCATATTGCCGACCATCATGCTCAGCGGTTTCATTTTCCCGATTGCGAGCATGCCCGCGGTGCTGCAGTACGTCGCCAACGTGCTGCCCGCGACGTATTTCCTCATCATCATTCGCGCCATCATGCTCAAGGGCGTGGGACTGGCGGAACTCTGGTCACATGCCCTCATCCTGACCGGCATCGGAACGTTCCTGCTGCTGGCGGCGACCCGGCGCTTCCGCATGCGCCTCGAATAAGCAACCCGTTCACCAGACCGACATCTGTCATGCAGCGCATATTCTATCTCGTACAAAAAGAATTCAGGCAGATCTTCCGTGATCCCGCCATGATCGTCGCGCTGTTCGCCATCCCCTTCATTCAACTTCTGCTTCTCGGACATGCGATCACGACGGATGTCAAAAACCTCGACATCGCGATATGCGATCTCGACCGCACACCCATGAGCCGCGCCTTCACCGAGCATTTCGGCGAGACGGCGTACTTCAACGTCACCGTGGTCGAGGACGACTACCGCGCCCTGTCCGGCCTGCTGGATGCGGGACGGGTGAAAATGGCGATCGTCCTTCCGCGGCATTTCCAGCGGGATCTCGTCAATGGATCCCGTCCCGGCGTCCAGCTGCTCGTCGACGGTATCGACGGCAACAGCGCGGGCGTCGCGATGGGATACCTCGCTTCCATCGCGGAACGGTACCAGGTCGAGCTGCTTCGCACGGATCCCGTGCTGGGCCGGTCGCTCCGGCACTCCCCCGTCGTGTCCGCCGCGTCCCGCTTCTGGTACAACCCGGAGATGGAGAGCAAGGTGTACATCGTTCCCGGTATCGTGGCGCTCATCCTACTCATCATCACGGTGTTCCTGACGAGCATGGGCATCGTGCGGGAAAAGGAGATCGGCACGCTCGAGCAGCTCCTGGTGACACCCATCCGCTCCTGGCAGCTGATCCTCGGGAAAATCATTCCCTTCAGCATACTCGGTTTCGTCGAGATGGCCGTCGCGATCGGCTTCGTCCATCTCATTTTCGGCATCGGCGTCGCGGGCAGTATCTGGCTGCTGTTCTTCGAATCCGCCATCTTCATCCTGACCACGCTCGGCGTGGGAATCTTCATCTCGACGATTTCGGAAACACAGCAGCAGGCACTGTTCGTGGGCTGGTTTTTCATGATCTTCGCCATCCTGCTCTCGGGCTTCTTCATCCCCATCGGCAACATGCCGGACGCCATCCAGTACCTGACCTATCTCAATCCCCTGCGCTACTTCATGGTCATCCTCCGCGAGATCTACCTCAAGGGAACACCGCTGCACTTCATACTCACGGAAACGCTCGCGATGGCGGGCTTCGGCCTGGCCGTTTTCTCCGCTGCTGTCTACCGCTACCGCCGCGTCCTCGGCTAAAAAAAAACACCGCGACAGTCGCGGTGTTTCCAATGATACTCCAAAAAAGTTCAGCCCTTTTCGGGGGTGGAAGGAACCTCAAAGGGCTGAAGGAGGATATTATGCACCCTGTGATACGCCGCCGGGACCCCATTGTTGCATCGCGAAGGACGCATTCTCAGGTCATAAAACCGGTACCACCAGCGTTCCGGGCTGCATGACGGCAACGGGCTGCATGACGGCAACGGGCTGCATGACGGCAACGGGCGCCGTGACGCTGCGGGACGACTAGGGACGAAGGCGAAGGCGCAGCAGCACCGCGTGTCCCGGCATGATATCGAATGTATCGCCGTCCCCGCTTCCGTCCGCGAGCCTCGTCCCCTCTGGGTATATGATGGACGCGCTGCCGACACGAGGCGAAAACTCGAGCAGGAAGCGCCTGCCGCCCCGCGGATCGACACGCTTGTTGATCACGAGCAGGTAGCGGATCCCGGGCTCGTCGGGATCAGAAAACTCACCGGCTTCCACGAAGGTCCACGTGCGCGCATCGCTGCGCATTGCGTCCCAGTCGCTGAACGAGTGGACGCGGAGCAGCAGTCCCCCGAGTGTATCCGGACGATGCCTGTGCAGGTTGTAGCCGTTCTCCCACCGCTTGCCGTGCAGCAGCGTGCCGAGCGGCTGCAGCACGCTGCGTATCATGACGCGTGCGGAATCCCACTTGCTCTCACCGTTCGTATCCTCGGTGCGCGGCCGGTGATCATGCGGATCGAGAAAGCCGACTGCGCCCATGTCGTTGTAGGCGGAAGTCGCCCGGTCGCGCACCACCGGCACCGCCGTGCGACCCGGCCAGGATCCCAGCTGATACATCATCATGCTTTTCGCGCCGTAGCAGAGCGCCATCAGTGCCGAGAGCCGCAGTTCCGCGGCGGCGGGTTCGTACAACCACGTCGTATCAGCGACCGGTCCCCGCGGCCAGCCATTGCGGAACAGCCAGCTGTGGTTCTGTATCGGCGGCAGCCAGGACGCGACACCGTACGTTTTCCGTGAAAGCGCGAACATGCGGTACCACTCGGAGTACTGCTGTCCATTGGTGTAATTATGCCGTCCGCCAAGGTGATAGGCGACGGGAAAATACAGCGAGTCATAATAGTCCGCATCCCCAGGGCGCACATCGAAGCTGTCCTCGTAAAGATATGCATAGCGTCCATCGACGATACCGCGCATGGCCGCGCCGCCCATGCGCACGGACTCGGTATACTGCAGTCCCCCCGCCGTCGCGTAAAGATGCGGCCGCACCGGTCTGCGCTTTGTCCCTGCCATGTCCTCGAGAAAACTGCCGATGAGCCGGGCCACGGGATAGTTGCCGTTCGCCGGAATGCTCTCGGCCATTTCCAGGTAACGGAGTGCCGGGAATTCGGCGGTGGAATCCGCCCCGAGCAGCCGCAGGCGTTCGATCACATCGCGACGGATATGCAGATGCGCGATCGCTGCCTGCGGATGTCCCGGATTGAACAGGGCGAACGCGCGTTCGTCGCTCAGCACGACGGCATCGAGCAATATGCCGACCCCGCCTTCGTAGGTGATGGAAATGTCCACCGCATCGGACACCGGAATGCGCTGGTTGAATCCAGGATCGGGTCCCCCCGGATCGGGTCCCGTGCCGTCGAAGGGACGAACGGCGGTGCTTCCCCGCGAACCGTCACTCTCGATGCGCAAACGGCCAAGGACGATTTCCAGTACGTCGGATTTCTGCGCGGCGCGGGCCTGACGCAACATGTCCGTCGTGAGCGTCCACTCCGCGCTGCCGGCAGGTCCACCAATGGCGACGGTGAGCACATCCGCGGTTTCCCCGGGCGGTTCACCATCCTCGGGCAGGGCACAGCGGAGAGAGAGCACATAGCAGCCGCTGACCGCGTCGCCGCCTGTTCGTGCCGAGGTCAGCTCGCCTCCCCTGCGGAAACCGCTGATGGTGCTGCCCGCGTCCAGTGCGGGCCGGAGCGCCACGGCGTTGTATCCCGCGGCGCGGGCAAGGGGGTGCATATCGGTGAAAGTGCTGCTATCGTGGAAGGCTGCGTGCAGCAACGGGCTCTCGACGCCGTTCGCGAAATCGTACGAGGACTCCGGGTGATAGTACCGGCGTTCCGAGAGCGTACGTTCCCACAGCCAGGGATCGGACAGACTCAGCGAAATGTCCCGATGCCAGGCCGCGCGCGCCAGTTTCGCGGCGACGTTGTCCTCGCCCGGAACGACGCGATGCGGAAATACGGAGATATGCGCGAGCGTGGCGCCCAGCGCGACGATCTGCTGCCAGCGCTCGGAGGGAAGCGCGTCGTCTCGACGCACGCCGGCCGCGACCGTGTCCGCGATCCAGCTGGCCCACTTCGTGTTGGGAAGCGGGTAGTCCATGTGACCGAAGACGGCCGAAACGCCCACCTCGAAGCGCTCTTCAGCCGCAGGTGACTGCGCGTACGCGCCGGGGAAGGACAGCAAAACGAGTGCCGTTGCAGCACAAATGCCGATGAGGAATTGCGTAAGCATGACGCGACGGATCTGTTGGGGAAAGCGGGAGCACGGAAGCGTCGGGAAGGTGACGATGCCGCTGCAGAGAATCTACGCGGCGCAGTTGTTCAAACAAAACGGCGAAGGGACGCGGCGGGGAGGAAGCCGGCCACCGGAGCGGCGACGCGATCCCGCGGCAGCCGCAGTTCAGTCCTGCCGCCTGTCGCCGCTGCGCGGGGACGCAGGTGGCATGCCGGTACCGGTGGAGGTACCGGTGGAAGGGACGAGGGCATCCGCGGATGGAAAGTACAGGGTAAATGTCGATCCCCGGTGCTTCGCGCTCTCGACTTCGATGCGTCCGTCATTCAACTCCGTGTAGCGTTTCGCGAGGGCCAGACCGAGTCCCAGGCCCTGGTATTTTTTGGTATACCCTTCACTTTCCTGCGTGAACTCGGCGAACAGGCGCGGGAAGAAGTCCTCACCGATGCCGATGCCCGAGTCCTTGATCGAGACGTACACCTCATCGTCCGTTTTTCCCGTACGCACAATCACTCCCCCGCGCTCCGAGTACTTGATCGCGTTTTCGACAATGTTGCTGATCGCCTGCGTGATCATGTAGCGATCCGCATGCACGACCAGATTCGCGTCCTCGACCACCAGGCCGCTGGTCAGTCTTTTTTCGAGCAGCGCCGGCTGCAATTCCTTGAGTATGGATTCGAGCAACTGCACCATGTCGAGCTGAGAGCGCTGACGTGTGATACCGCCGGATTCAATGCGGCTCAGATCGAGGATGTGATGCACCGTATTGAGCAGCCGGGATCCGCTCTCCTGCACGATACGGAAGTACTCTTCGAGTTCATCGTCGAGCGACTCGGCGAGCGCGTCCTGCAGCAGGGATATGAATCCCAACATGGCATTGAGCGGGGTGCGGATTTCATGCGACATGTTCGCGATGAAAAGGTCCTTCACCCGCAGCGCTTCCCGGGCGAGGCGCAGCGCCTCCTCCCGCTCCCGCTCATCCTTCTTCCGTTGAGAAATGTCGCGCACAATGGCGAAAACCTTCACCCGGTCGAAGCTCTCGATCTCCGACAATGTGAGGTCGGCGGGAAACTCGCTTCCGTCGCTGCGCATGCAGGTCATCTCCAGTACCTGCGTACTGTCCGCTTGCGCTTTCTGAATGCCGGCGAAACGGAAGAGGTCGTCCCTGTGGAGATCCCTGAACAGTGTCTCGCAGGCGCATTCCCGCTCCTGCCGGTCATCGAGGTAAAACAGCGTCGCCGCTGCCCGATTCCACAGCAGCAGGCGTCCCCTCTCGTCGAAACCGAGTATGGCGTCCTTCGCGGTCTCGGTCAGCAGGCGAAAACGGCGCTCGCTCACGAGCAGTTCCTTCTCCGTGCGCACCTTCTCCGTAATGTCTTCGAGCGTCCCCTCGTAGTACTGTGTCTCCCCCGCCTCGTCCGGCACGACGACGGCGTTTTCGCGGACATCGATCCAGCTGCCGTCGTTGCGACGTATGCGCGTCTCATAGCCGCTGACGGAATTGTAGCGCTCAATGATGCGCTCGAACTCGTTGCGGTCATAGGCGAACTGCTGCTGGAGATTTCCGGACTGCAGTTCCTCGAGACTTTCGCAGCGCAGCATACTGAGCAGCGCAGGATTGGCGAAAATGATTTTCCCTTCCAGCGTGCTGCGATAGATCCCGATACTCAGGTTTTCGTAAAGCGTCCGCAGCTGCCGTTCGTTGTCATGCAGCGCAGTGAGCACTTTCTGCTCCTCGGTGACGTCATGCAGTATCAGCAGCACCTCGGACTCCTCTTCGCTGACACGCTGCGGAACATTGGCGCGCAGCGCCACCCAGATCCGGTTGCCCGCATGCGTCACCAGCTGAAAGGGGCCGGACGCGCGGCGGCTGAAATCTCCGCGCGCGATTTCAACGATGCTTGAAGCGATATCCTTCTCCCCGTCTGCCACGAAGTCCAGGAAGGAGCGTCCTTCCACCTCCTGCTTGTCGTAGCCGAGGTAACTCGCACCGTACTGGTTGATCGAGACGATGCGGTTCGCGGAGTCCAGCGTGCAGTAAATGTCCGGTGCGAAATCGAAAAGAAACTGGTACTGCCGCCGACTTTGCTCAAGCGCTTTCGTGCGTTCACGGACCCGCTGCTCGAGCTCATCCTTCTCGCCGCGCAGGTGGTCTTCCGCCTCTTTGAGCCGCAGCATGGCGTTGACCTGCGCGACGAGTTCGCCCTCGTCGATGGGCTTGGACAGAAACGCCTCGGCTCCCTGCTCGAGTCCGTACACCCTGCTCTTCGCATCCGTGTGATAGGCTGTGAGCAGGATGATGGGAATGTGCCGCGTTTCGGGTTTGCCCTTCAATAGCTCGCACACTTCGAAACCGTCCATCTCCGGCATGGAAATATCGAGCAGGATGACATCGGGCTGTTCCTCACATGCCATGCGCACACCCTCCGCTCCCGAAAGAGCAGTGATGACGCGGTATTCCGGTTTCACGTTCCGGAGCAGCGCCTTGAGCGCTACGAGGTTGTCCGCCCTGTCGTCGATGGCAAGCAAGGTACTCATGCGTGGGATTCTCCTTGTGATTCTTCCGGAGGGGGAGGAGGCCGATCGCCCTGTGCGAGCAAGGCGTAGGCGGCACGCAGCAGATCCTCCTCATCAATGTCTCCCTTCTGCAGCAGCCGCAGGTTGGAATCACTGCGCAGATGTTCCCATTCGGCGCGAAGGAGGCTTTTCGCCGTG
>JAVVFP010000115.1:0-8130 GCA_032250495.1 Bacteroidota bacterium
GCGCGCAGTGCGGTGAGGTCCCAGGCGTCATTCCAGTCCACCGCCGGCACGGCGGCGCTGATTTCCGCGCCGGGCAGTTCCGCCGCGAGCGCCGCGTCCAGCATGGCGAAAAACGCGGTGAGATTCCGGCGCTGATCCCCGGGTACCGCCTCGAAATCGATGCTGACGCCGTGCGCATCCCGCTGGCGCAGCAGCGTGACGATGCGGCGCACGAGCGTATCACGCGCGGCCTGCGAGGAGAGCAGACTGCGATTGCCCGCGGCGCCGAAGTTGGTCACCGCGAGCTGCACCTTCACTCCGGCCGCGGTGGCGCGGTCGAGCACGGCAATGTCCGGCCAGCCGTGCACGCTGCGCATTTCATCCGTGGCGGGATCGACCTCGGCGGAGAAATAGGCCAGGTGGGAGAGCAGGGAAAAATCATAATGAAGGGTCACCGAATCGGCGATCCAGTACGGATGGTAGCCGAAAACGACATGCGTACGCTCCCTGTCCGCTGTGCGGCCGATGCCCTCCGTCACGGGGGGAACGAATGCGGGGTGAGGACGCAGCGTCTGCTGCATTTCGTGCGCCGTCGGAACGGCGGACTGTTGCGCACGGGATGTAGCGGCGCAGAGGAGCAGGATGAGCACTGCGTAGCGCATGGCGGCTCAGCCGTTGTCCTCTCCCACCAGGGCGCTGAGCTGATCCGGTGTGTACACCCCGCGCTCGGTGATGAATTCGGTCACATAGTCCACGGGAGTCCACTCGAAATAGCGGTTCAGGACAGTGAAGCTGTCCCCTTCCTCGCGGTGAAGGATTTCCTCCTCCGGCCTCTCCTCGACGGGAATGCGATCCTTGAGCTGCGGGGAGAATTTCAGCGAATCGCAGAGCACGTAGAGCGGAATGCCGAACTCCTTGCAGCAGATCGCCAGCGGGAACGTCCCTGTCTTGTTGAGCAGGTAGCCGTCCGCGCTGATGCTGTCCGCGCCCACGACGGCGCAGTCCACCAGCTCCATCGCCTCGCACATGGCGGCGTCCACCAGAAGTGTGGCCCGGACACCGTGCTGCTGCAGGTCGCGAATGGTACGATGTCCCTCGGTCATCGGACGCGCTTCGAGCACGAAGGCCCGGCGCAGGAGCGCGGCTTCATGCAGGCGGTACATGGTGGCCATGACGGTGGAGCTGCGGGAGATGGTGACGATGCTGCGCGCTTCGGAAAATTTTTCCGTGAAAAGGCGGGCGATGGTCACGCCGGATTCGGAGAGGATTTTCTCCAGGGAGGAAAGGTAGGCAATGGCCTCCGCGTTCTCTTCGTCCGCGCTCAGCTTCGGAAGGAAATCCGTTTTGAGGATCTGCAGCACGGCATGCAGCGACGGCATGCTCTTCTGCGCCCCCTCGAGGAGTTCGAAACCCTCCTGCAGGTCCTCGATACGATACCCGATCGCACAGTTCTCGCACAGTGCGAGGAGCTTGTGAATCAGCTCCGTGGCACCGGACGTGTTGTCGTTCGCGATTTCCTGGAAATGTTTCAGCAATGGAGTCGGACCTTGTGTGGATAAAAAAATAGGCTTCCTGCCGCCAAGAAGCAAGATGCGCTGCTTGGGAGGAAGTCCCTGCGATGCGCAAGAAAAAGGGCGGTCCCGCAATGCGGGACCGCCCTCAATACGGAAGGTGCAAATCAGTTTCCGCTCGCCGCCTCGATCTTGCGGCGCGACATCTCGTCGAATTCGTCCTCGTAGAAGAATTTTTCCTGCCCGAAGGCCGGCTTGAGGTGATGCAGCCAGCTGGCTTCCTCGTCGTAGCGGGCGAAGAAGGGCTTGCCCACCCACTCGGGATTGCGTGCCTGGAGGAAGCGCAGCGCAAGGACTTTCTCTCCCGCCACGCGGGAAATGCCCATGACTTCCACCTTGCCCGGGGAAGCGGACATCGAGGGACCGCGCACGGTGCGCGCCAGTCCGTTCACGTGGCGGAACGCCTCGCGGAAAATTTTCACCGCCTTGACCAGCGGGATCTTGAAATACTGCTCGGCGCCGGTGTCGCGTTCGACGAACATGTAATACGGGATGATGCCGAGACGCACCTGCTCACGCCACATCAGCTCCCATACGCCGGCCGAGTCATTGATATGCGTCAGCAGCGGGGACTGGCTGCGAATGACCGCGCCGGTCGACTGGATGCGGCGGATGGCTTCACGCGCAATGGCCGTCTCCATTTCCCGATGATGATTGTAATGCGCCATCACGGCGACTGAACGGCCGGACTGCACGATGCGCTCGAAGAGCCGCAGCAGGTCGTCGGCGTCGGTATCGGTGACAAAGCGCTGCGGCCAGTAGGCGACCGACTTGGTGCCGAAACGGATGGTCTGCAGATGCTCGAGAGCGGGATCCAGCAGCGGCTCGACATACTGTTCGAGCTTGTGCGTCTTCATGACCATCGGATCACCGCCGGTGATCAGCACGTTGGTGACCTCCGGGTGACGGCGTACGTATTCGCTGAGCTGCGTCGCTTCCTTCGCTGCGAAACGCAGGTCGTTCATGCCGACGAACTGCGCCCAGCGGAAGCAGAACGTGCAGTACGAGTGACATGTCTGTCCCGCGGCCGGGAAAAACAGCACCGTCTCGCGGTACTTGTGCTGCAGACCCGGCAGCACCTCGCCATCGAGCATCGGCACGTTCAGCGTGGTCTGTCCCGCCGGATGCGGATTGAGCTCGAGACGGATGCGATTGGCTTCTTCCTTGATCTCGTTACGCGGCGCTTCGGCGGAAATCAGCTTCGCCATGCGCGCAAAATGATCCTCGGTCAGCATGCCCTTCTGCGGAAATGTCAGCTGGAAAATGGGATCGTCCGGAATATCAGACCAGTCGATGAGCTGGTTGACGACATAGGAATTGACTTTGAATGGGAGAACGCTCGACACTACCTTCATGTCAAAGCGGAGATCGGCGGGGAGTTCGTTTACCTGCGTGATGTTCTCGAAATTTCTTTCCGTGAAATACGAAAACGCTTCCACCTCTCTTTGCGCGCTCGCAAAGTGGTGGGGTCTTGCCCTGCCAGGTGGGGAAATCGACTTCATATCCATGATTATCCTCCTGCTATTTTGGAGACAGCTATTGTGTTAAAGAACTTGCTTCTATTGTCCTTCCAGTGTGCTTCCCTGCGCTCTATGTCAGATAATGAAGCGTAGTAAATAAAAAATAGGAGAAATCTTACATGATGCAAGGGAAATCGTAACTGCGCCTGTCGGCGCGTGTTTGTTCCGCTTCGCGGAACGTATTTATCCCGCTTCGCGGGATGTATTTGTCCCGCAGCTGCGCTACGGGACGTATTTTGGGCCCAAAAGCAGTTTTAACACACCCTAAAAATAAATTTTAACACATGTTAAAATGCTGAAAAAAGCAAAAATACGCGCCGTCAGGCGCAAATACGTTCCGCGAAGCGGAACAAATACGCCCGCCGGAGGCGCGAGCCGAAGGCGGGCAAATACATCCCGCGCCGTGGGAGCATAAAAAAAGGCACCCCGATGGAGGGGTGCCCTGAAAAGCGGGGGTATCCGCACCGAGGGAAGCCGGCGCGGGATACACGCGGGATTATTCCGTGACCGACGCCTTGAAGTAATCGCGGTTCATCAGAGCGATGGAAGCGACGCTGATGCCTTTCGGGCAGACGGCTTCGCATTCGTACTGGTTGGTACAGCCGCCGAAGCCCTCCCTGTCCATCTGTGCCACCATGTTGAGGACGCGGCGCTTGCGTTCGGGCTGTCCCTGGGGCAGGTACGCGTACTGTGCCACCTTCGCGGCGACGAAGAGCATGGCCGAGGCATTTTTGCACGAGGCCACGCAGGCGCCACAGCCGATGCATGCGGCGTTGTCCATGGCCAGTTCGGCGTCCGGTTTGCTGATGGGGATGGCATTGGCGTCCGGCACGCCCCCGGTGCGGGCGGAAACGAAGCCGCCGGCCTGCATGATGCGGTCGAAGGAGGTGCGGTCCGTCACCAGGTCGCGGATCACCGGGAAGGCGCGTGCGCGGAAGGGTTCGACGTAGATTTCGTCTCCATCCTTGAAATGCCGCATATGCAGCTGACAGATCGTGGTTTCCTTCTCGGGACCGTGCGGGATGCCGTTGATGGTCAGCGAGCAGGCCCCGCAGATGCCCTCGCGGCAGTCATGGTCGAAGGCGACGGGTTCTTCGTTGTTGAGGATGAGTTTCTCGTTCAGCACGTCGAGCATTTCGAGAAAGGACATGTCGGAATCGATGCCGTCGACATCGTAGGTCACCATTTTTCCTTTTTCGCGGACGTTCTTCTGCCGCCAGATATGCAATTTGAGTTTCATTACTTGTAACTCCTTGTCTGAAGCTGCACATTCTCGAACTCGAGGGGTTCGCGGTGAAGAAGCGGTTCATTGCCGACGCCCTTGTATTCCCACGCGGCCACGTAGGCGTAGTCGTCGTCGTTGCGCAGGGCCTCGCCCTCCTCGGTCTGGTATTCCTCGCGGAAATGGCCGCCGCAGCTCTCGTTGCGGTTCAGTGCGTCGTAACACATGAGTTCGGCGAATTCGAGGAAATCGGCCACGCGGCCGGCGCGTTCGAGGGCGCTGTTGAGATTTTCGCCGTCGCCGACGACCTTGGCGTTCTCCCAGAACTCCTGTCGCAGGGCGGGAATGAGTTCGAGGGCTTTTTTCAAGCCCTGCTCGTTCCGCGCCATGCCGCAGTAATCCCACATGATCTTGCCGAGTTCACGGTGAATCGAAACCACCGTGCGCGAGCCATTGAGTGCGAGCAGGCTTTCGAGGCGTCCGCGCACCTCTTCCTCCGCGCGCTTGAACTCGGGGTGTTCGGTGGTCACCTTTTCGGTTTTCGCCGTGGCGAAGTAGTTGCCGATGGTGTAGGGAATGACGAAGTAGCCGTCCGCCAGTCCCTGCATCAGGGCGCTGGCGCCGAGCCGGTTTGCGCCGTGATCGGAGAAGTTGGCCTCGCCGAGCACATGCAGGCCGGGAATGGTGCTTTGCAGGTTGTAATCCACCCAGAGGCCGCCCATGGTGTAATGCGCGGCGGGATAGATGCGCATGGGCACCTGGTAGGGGTCTTCGCCCGTGATGCGCTCGTACATCTGGAAGAGGTTGCCGTAGCGGGCTTCGATGGTGGATTTGCCGAGGCGATTGATGGCGTCCTTGAAATCGAGATAGACGCCATACCCGGTCGGTCCCACCCCGCGGCCGTCGTCGCAGGCTTCCTTGGCGCTGCGCGAGGAAATGTCGCGGGGCGAAAGGTTTCCGAAACTCGGGTACTTTCGCTCGAGGTAGTAATCGCGCTCGTCTTCGGGAATGTCGTTCGGGGCCCGCTTCTCGTCCTTCGCCTTCGGCACCCAGATGCGGCCGTCGTTGCGCAGCGACTCCGACATCAGCGTGAGCTTGGACTGGTGGTCGCCGGAGACGGGGATGCAGGTCGGGTGTATCTGCGTGTAGCAGGGATTGGCGAAGGCCGCGCCTTTCTTGTAGGCGCGGTAGGCCGCGGTGACGTTGCAGGCGATGGCGTTGGTGGAAAGGAAGAACACGTTGCTGTAGCCACCGGTGGCGAGTATCACCGCATCGGCGGCGAAGCTCATGACCTTGCCCGTCACCATGTCGCGCACCACCACGCCGCGGGCGTGGCCGTCGACGAGGACGATGTCCATCATCTCATGCCGCGTATGCAGTTCGACGGTGCCGAGGCCCACCTGTCGCATCAGCGCGGAGTAAGCGCCGAGCAGCAGCTGCTGCCCGGTCTGTCCCCGCGCATAGAACGTGCGTGAGACCTGTGCGCCGCCGAAGGAGCGATTGTCGAGGTAGCCGCCGTATTCGCGCGCGAACGGCACGCCCTGTGCCACGCACTGGTCGATGATGCTGTTGCTGACCTGTGCGAGCCGGTAGACGTTGGCTTCGCGCGAACGGTAGTCGCCGCCCTTGACGGTGTCGTAGAAGAGGCGGAACACGCTGTCGCCGTCGTTCGGGTAGTTCTTCGCCGCGTTGATGCCGCCCTGGGCGGCAATGCTGTGCGCGCGGCGGGCGCTGTCGTTGTAGCACAGCGCGGTGACCTGGTAGCCGAGCTCGGCCATGGTCGCAGCGGCCGAGGCGCCGGCGAGTCCGGTGCCGACGACAATGGCGCTGTATTTTCTCTTGTTGGCGGGATTGACCAGCTTCATCTCGAAGCGGTGCTTGTCCCACTTTTCTGCGAGGGGTCCGGAGGGTATCCTGGGGTCAAGATTCATAACACTATCACTCCTGCAGGTAAGGCGATCCAACCTGCCAACACACCGACGGGAACCATCGTGAAGCCGACGACGATGATGGTCGAAAGGGTCACGCTGAGTCCGTGAATAAAGGGATTGTACTTCGGATGATTGATGCCGAGCGTCTGGAACATGCTCTCGATGGCATGGAACAGGTGGAAGCCCAGCAGTATCATTGCGGCGATGTAGACCATGGAGATCAGGACATTGCTGTAGCCGAGAATCACCATGGAATAGACGTCGGGACGGCCCACGGCATCAAAAAGTCCGTCGTACGCCGGATTGGTGGCTTTGACGGTGAAGTGCAGCAGGTGATAGACGATGAAAAGGAACAGCATCACGCCCGACCAGATCATGGTGCGCGAGGTGAGCGTCGCCCGTACGTAGTTCTTCACCGCGTAGGGTTCGGGACGCGCGGACAGGTTCAGCGCCTTGAGGCGGACGGAGGTGATGACATGGAGGACCAGGAAGAGCAGCAGCGCGCCGCGTATCACCCAGAGCAGACCGCCGAGGCCCTGCAGGGTTTCCGCGTACACGTTCATCGTCTCCTGGCCGAGGTACATCTGGAGATTCCCGGTCATGTGGCCGAGGAGAAACAGGACCATGAAAAGTCCCGTCACGGCCACGACGACCTTGCTCAAGATAGTAGATTGGAAAAAGCGTACCAGTGCAGACATAGTACCTTTGGGTTAAGTGGGAAAAGGACATGTATGCGCGCTGTCGCATCGGGGCAGCACATATAAGGGGATGGATCCCATGGCAAGTCGAAATCGGCAGAGGAGGTAGTCGTCTGTTATCTGTCAGGAAATTAGCAACTTCTTGCCTGTATAACAACAGCGCGGGATGGAAATGTTGCGAGGGGCAACTATTCGCTCGGCGGCGCTCCGTGCGGGTGACGGAAGGCGGCATAGCCGTCCTCGCGAAGCCGCCGCACCTGCGCGAGAATGTGTTCCTCCCCTATCTGCAGCCGCTGTAGCGTCCGTGCGAATATCTCGATGGCCGTCTCGAATTCCTCGGGTATCACCTCGTCCGCCCCGAGGGCGAAGAGTTTCGGGACTTCCGACGTGAAGCGCGTGCGGGCGATGATATGCGCGGAGGGATTGAGGGCATGCACGCGTTCGGTGATGCGTCCCGTGGCGGCGGGATCGGAAATCGCGATGACCACGACGCGAGCGTCCGTGACTCCCGCGTGCCTGAGCACCGCGTCCTGCGTGGCGTCGCCGAAGGAGATGGGCACGCCTGCCGTGCGTTCGGCGCGCACGGTGTCCGGATTCATCTCGAGTATGGAGACGGGAATGGACATCGCTTTCACCGCGGTGTAGAGGTTGCGGCCGTTGAGGCCGAAACCGACGATGAGCAATCCGTCGCGCACCGTGCGCGCTTCTCCTTCCAGCTCCCGTGCGCCGGCGCCCGCCATCGCGGCCAGTCGTGGCGCGATGGCCATCATCAGCGGCGTCAATGCCATGGTGAGCACGCTCACCGAGAGGAAGAGCTGGTAGTTGTCGGGGCTCAGCAGGCCATGCGTGATCCCGACACGCGAGAGTATGAAGGAGAACTCGCCGATCTGGCTGAGTCCCACTCCGGCCAGTATGGCCGTACGCAGCGGAAAACGCAGCAGCCACAGGGCTCCCGTCGCGAGCAGGCTCTTGCCGACGAGCACGGCCACGGTCAAAAGCAGTACGGTGAATGGACGCTGCAGCAGCGCGGCGGGATCGAGCAGCATGCCGATGGAGACGAAAAAAAAGCTGGTGAACAGGTCGCGGAACGGCGCCACGTTGCCGAGCGCATGCTCGCTGTATTCGCTTTCGGAAATGATCACGCCGGCAAGGAACGCCCCGAGGGCGAGCGACAGTCCAATACTGGAAGTGATCCACGCCACGAGAAAG
>JAVVFP010000116.1:0-8054 GCA_032250495.1 Bacteroidota bacterium
GTGAAGAGGTTGGACAGCGTTTTCGGTGAGCGGTGGAGCATCGAAGCGTATTCCGCGACTTTGTGTTTTTCCCGGTAGTGCTTTTCCACCAGTCCGCTGAACGCGCGCAGCAGATCCGTCTGCGACGCGCGGAGGTCACGACGCTCCTCGAGCTGCTCCTTGACGAGCCGCGTACAGGTTATGATCATTCGTTTGAGCAGCACACGGAGCATCTCCAGCTGGAGACGGTCCGCGTTGGCGAATTCCTTTTCGAACATCTGCATCAATAGTGCCAGGGTCTCGCCCTCCGCGGGCGGGACGTCAATGGCCGGCGCCTGCGTGGCCGCATTGAACAGCAGGCCGTTGCAGGACACTTCCACGTCGTGGTACTCGACACAGTAGAATTCGCGGTTGAACTGCACACAGTGAATACGCTCCGTCTGCAGACGGTCTATTTCAAGCAGCGCCCCGGGCGACAGCGTCAGCACCGTGCTGCGTCCCAGGTCAATCTGGCGGGCATCGGCCTGCACGCAGCAGCTTCCTTTCATGCAGAGCAGAATCGTGTAATGCGGGATGCTTACGGCCTCCTCCGTGGGAAAGGCCTCCTCGAGGAAGCCGGTGCTCAGGAATGCATTCAGACCGGGTTCGGTGTACCGGAGCATGGCGCTGTCATGAACGTTGAAACAAAGAATGGACACCGCATTGTACGGATTATTTTCTCTCACGGATATGGATTTTTTCCTGACCATGTTCGGATGACGCGAATTGCCATTTCACCCTGCACAGCGTAGTTTGCTGGCATCAGTCGAACAGTTCGCGGATACGGCATGCACATCCCGGTATTACGTTCTTCTTCCCGCCGCCATGTGTTGAAAACACTGGTCGCGTTCTCCCTGCTCGCCGCAATCGGCTGCACCGCAGCCGGCTGCTCCGCAGGCGGCCGCTCCGCATCCCGCATCGGGGTGGAGACGAAGACGGACCATGCTTTCGTCGATGTGGCGTATGACGAGACGCATTTCAACATGCTGGTTCGCAAGGACACCATCGACCGCAACGACAACAACGTGCTGTTCTGGGGCCTGAACAACATGTTCGCACCCACCTTCGATCCGTCGCGGCAGAGCCTGTACTTCAGCCTGGAGAGCAACTACCGCGATGAGCGCGACCGCTACTACATGGAGTGGAATCTCGACAGCCGCGGCACCGCCGGCGCGAAGCACCGCCTGATACATGGCATGATTCCGAAGGACAACGGTTACGGACAACTGCTCGAGCTGCGCTGGAACCGTTACCTGTTCAAGAAAGCCTACGGTGACAGCGAATACCTATCCATCGCGGAGGACGGTATGCACGTGAATACTCCGATACTGCGGGGCGCGCAGGCGCCGCACGTGCTCGGCAATACCGTGACCGTGAACTGGGACGACGGGGACCTGTTCACAATAGACCTTCCGCCGCAGTCGGCAAAAGGCTTCGACCCGGAGCAGCCCGTGCTCGTGCAGTTCCAGGGAAAGAACGCGCAGCAGACGATATCGCTGTACCTTTTCAGTGGAACGCGCGCGCAGCGGCTGCGCTGGGCCGACGAGTACGAGGGAGCGCGGATGATGTGGAAGGACGGGAAACAGGTGGACGTGGTGCCGCCCCGCAGCGTGGCCGCGTTCAGCGTCTCCCGCGTCACGCGACCGGACGGCAGCGCCGTCTATCTCGTCGCGCACGAGGGAAACTACGCCGACTGATCCCCGCCCCGTGCGCATTCATCCGCCCGATATGCGCGTTCGTCACCAATTATTTTTCCCGCGCGCATGCGCTTCGCAGTTTGCGTTCAGATCAACGCCGGCGCGGCAGCCGCCGCAACGGCAGAAACGCAACACACACGGAGCACCATCATGAAACGCACGATTTTTCTCGCCATCGCACTGCTCGTTTTCACCGCCGCGACCGCACGCGCACAGAATCAGGAGACGCTGTTTACCATGGGGGATACCGAAGTCGGACTCTCCCTCGGAACCGCCGCGCGCTACACCACGATATTCGACGACGATGCGGGACTGCTCGAATTCAAGGGCCTGCTCACGTTCGACCGCACCTGGGCGGTGGGACTGATGGGGGCCGGACTCTGGTATGACAAGTCGCTGCATGACCTCGTGGACGACGGCAGCTATCGCATCGAAATGGCTTACGGCGGCGTGGTCGTCGAGCGCTGGTTCTCCCTTTCGCCCGACGTCATCTTCAGCCTGTCCGTCGCCACCGGCTACGGGGAAGTCAAGTACCGCTATGACAGGGAATACCGCAAGGACAAGATCTGGACGGAGGAATCCATCGACCAGACCACCTTCGCCTTTTTCGAACCGGGCGTCGCGCTGCAGCTCAACCTCTCCGGCCGCCTCTGGCTCGGCGTCTCCGGCAGCTACCGGAACACCGCCCCGGTGGAACTCCTGGGCACCGACGAGAATGTCTTCCGCAAATTCAGCGGCGGCGTCACGGTGACTTACGGACTCTTTTAAGCAATCCTCTCGAAATCTGCGTAGGTTTGTGTCATGAAACCGACCCGTAATACCGTGCTCGTGATCATACTCGCCGCGATGCTGATTCAGCTGCTGATCATCACGTACAATCACGTGACGGGCTTTCTGACCGTGGGCGGGGTGCTGGAGTTCGCCGCGCGGCTCGCCTTCGGCACCTTCTTCACGGCGCTGTTCGGTGGGGCGGTGTTCTTCATAGACGCCTGGCTCATCCGGCGCTTCGACCGCCGGGTGCCGTGGACCCATTCCCCGGCGCTGCGCAGCATCATGGACTTCCTCTCCGCCGTCGTCGTCGGCGTCGTCGCAGGGGTGACGCTCACGGCAGTCGTGCACCTGATCGCACCGTATGCCGACGGACTGCAGCGCAACGCGGTCAACAACGCCCTGATCACGGCCGTGATCAATCTCATCGTCGTCACCGTCACAGAGGCGCTGCTGTGGTTCCGCCGCGGGCAGGATGCGCAACTCGCGGCCGAGCGCCTGCAGCGGGAGAACCTGCAGCTGCGTTTCGAAACGCTCAAGCAGCAGCTCAATCCTCATTTTCTCTTCAACAGCCTGAACACGCTCTCCTCGCTCATCGGGCGCGACGACGAGCGCGCACAGTCCTTCGTCGACGAGTTCTCCGCCGTCTACCGTTACACCCTCGACGTGATCGATCGTCCCACCGTGGCGCTGTCGGAGGAACTCGCTTTCGCGCGGGAATACCTCTCACTGCAGCAGACGCGCTTCCGCGACGGTGTGATCGTCGAAACCCGCGTCGACGGCGATCTGCTGCAGCGCCGCGTGCCGCCGCTGGCGGTGCAGGCCCTCCTCGAAAACGCGTTCAAGCACAACGCGGCCACGCGAGAGTCCCCGCTTCGTATATTCGTGGAGACGGAAGGCGACGCACTCGTCGTCCGCAACGCACTGCAGCCCCGGTACACGCAGGAGCGGCGCTCCGGCGTGGGCATGGAAAACCTGCGCCAGCGCTATGCGCTGGTCTCGGACCGCGCGCCGCGCATCACCGTCACCGATACGGAATACGTTGTCTCACTGCCACTGCTGGATTGACGCCTATGCATGTCTGCATCGTAGAAGACGAGGCCCCTGCGGCAGAACGCCTGCAGGACCTTCTCCGCGAAGTCAACCCGGATATCGTCGTCGATGCCGTGCTGCCCTCCGTAAAAGAGGCCGCGGCACGGCTTCGGCGGCTGCAGCCCGATCTGCTCTTCTTCGACATCCGTCTCGCCGACGGCTCGAGCTTCGAAATTTTCGAACGTGTCGATGTGACCGCGCCGGTCATCTTCACGACGGCGTACGACGAATACGCCATCGACGCCTTCAAGGTCAACAGCATCGACTACCTGCTCAAGCCCATCCGCGTCGAAGATCTGCGGCGGGCGCTGGACAAGTTTGCGTCCCTCCAGGGACTGCGCGCCTCCCAGGTGCAGGCTCTGCTGCGCAGCCTGCAGACCGCGGCGCCCGACTACCGGCGGCATTTCCTGATACAGGTGGGACAGAAACTGCAGCAGCTCGCGGTCGATGACATCGCGTACTGCTACGCCATGGAGAAAAGCGTGTTCTGCACAACGTTCGACCGGCACACGCACACGCTCGATTTCACACTCGACGCGCTGCAGCGGGAGCTCGACCCCGCGCGATATTTTCGCATTAACCGGAAGATGATTGTCAGCATGCGCGCGATTCGCGCGATGCACGCCTGGTCCCGCTCCCGCATACGCATCGACCTCGATCCCCCCGAGCCAAAGGGCGTCGAAGCGCTGGTCAGCGTCGACCGGGCGGCGGATTTCCGCGCCTGGCTGGACCGATAGTGTGCCGGCGCACACAGAAGCCCCGTTCCCCGTACCCGATATGCGCAGGAGGTGTCCGTGAAGGTTATCATTATTGCAGTCGCAGCCGTGTTTCTCGCGGGACCGTTCGCAACGGCGCAGCGCATCCTCGTCAACCATACTTCGGTCGCACTGTTCGAACACATTCCTTCCGCGTACGCGGAGGCCGCCTCGCAGCTGCGCCTGCTGTTCATGGACCGCTCTGTCGGCGGCAACATCAACGATGCGCTCAGCTGTCTGTCCCGCCCGCATGCAGAGGCCCCGAATTCCTGCAAACGATTCGCGCATCGCGATGAGCGCTACGCCGTCGACCCGTCTGAAGTCCACTGGAAAGGTTCCTGGGATCGCGGCAGCTGGCAGTACGCGTTCTGGCCCGCCGGGTGTGCCGAGGATCCGCGCTGCTTCATCGACTACGCCGAAGCGCGTGTCGACAGTTTCGATGTGCTCGGTTTCCAGTTCAGTTATCTCGCCGTCATGCCCGGCTCCCGCCTGGCCGATCCGGCGACGGGCTTTTTCGGGACGGGCGCGACCGGTGGCAGCGCCGCCGACTACGCGGCCTTCGAGGCCCGTCATCCCTCCAAAAAGGTGATATGGTGGACGACCTCTCTCGCCCGCAGCATCGGGACGGTGGAGGCCCGCGATTTCAATGATGCGATGCGCGCATACGCAAGGACGCATGACCTGGTGCTGTTCGATGTGGCGGATATACTGTCGCATGATCCCTCCGGACAGCCGTGCTTCGACAACAGGGATGGCGTCCCCTACCTCGAGGAAAACCATCCCGACGACGGCATGGACCTTCCGGCCATCTGTCCCCAGTACACGACGGAAACGGAGGGGGGACATCTCGGTTCGATTTCCGCGGGTGGGATACGGGTCGCGAAGGCCTTCTGGGTCCTGATGGCCCGCATCGCGGGCTGGGACGGTCGTGTGACGGCAGTGCAGAATCCTGTGAGCGGGCGCGCGCCGACGGCAGTCCGGCTCGACGTCCGTCCGAATCCATCACACGGCGATCTCCAGCTGCAGCTCGCCACGCGGGGAAACGCGGACGTCGTCGTGCGCCTCGTCGACATGTTCGGCAGGGAAGTGCTGCCCAGACGCAACGCGGTCACCGATGAAAGGGGACGTCTTACCCTCAGCGTGCAGGCGGGACGACAGCCCGCGGGGATGTACGTTCTCTTGCTGCAGCTACCCGGGGAAATCATTTCCCGTCGTATCATACTGCTGTAGCGAGTCAGGGAGGACCGCGCTTCGGTCGCCCGGATATGCGGTGCGCATGCGTATCCCGGCGGCAGCCCGCATGCTCATGAACCGATGTGCAGCTGCAGGCGGACGCTGCGTCCCGGTTCGAATACCTGCACGCCCGCCGCGAAGGGATTGCGAAGGTAGGAGAGATGCTGCCGGTAACTGCGGTCGAACAGGTTTTCGACGAGCAGGTTCGCGCGCAGGTGCCTGCTGCTCCAGCGCAGTCCCAGGTCGACGCGCATCCAGCCGGCGGTGGCGAATTCCGCGAGCGCGGGGTCGACGCGGCGCTGGTCCGACTGCGCGGTGATGCCCGCCAGCAGGGAAATATTCTGCCAGGGCGGCGTGCGCAGTGCGATGTGTGCGCGGAGGGGAGGAATTTCCGAGAGCGGTGATCCGCTTTCCATCTGTTCTCCCCAGGTCCATGCGAGATCCACCGTGACGAGGCGGCGTTCGTAGCGCAGTGTCGCCGCGGCCAGCCAGGCATCCACGTTTGCGAAGCTCTGGTACATGCCCGCTGCGCTGCTGCGCTTGTCCGGCTGCACGTAGTTGGTGACACCGCTCGCGGAGATTTCCGCCTGAAGGTCCATCCACCGCGCGCTCGCGCGCAACGTCCCGCGCAGGGGCTGCGCGAGCGTGGGATTACCGCTCCACGCCGGCTTCCCACCCGGTTTGCGTACGGCGATGTACAATTCCTCCGCCTGCGGAGGTTCCGCGGCGGCTTCCAGCTGCAGGCCATACCCGCCGTGCACGCCCGCGCGTTGGCGCCACTCGACCTGGGCGGACGCCACGGCGTAGATACGACCGTTTTCCGCGTCGGCATACAGCTCGCGGTAGAAGGGGAATCGCGTTTCGTCGCCGATGCGCGTGAAGCTCATTCCCGCCCGCAGCGCCGCGGACAGAGGTCCCCGGTGCATGCGGTGCACACCCGCCGCATAATACTGCTGCACCTCGGGCAGCATGTGGTTTGCGAGCAGTGGTGCGGCGGCTGTGATGCCGAGGAGAACGCACGGGTTCCCGTCGGGATCGATGCGCTGGTCGAAGCGGTTGTCCGCGTCCCAGTGCCGCATCCAGGCCTCGAAGTACTCCCCGTGAACGCCCACCGTGAGGTTGCGGGCCTCGGTGCGCATGGACATCATTCCGCCCCGGAACTCGTTGGTCATCAGGTGATCGGTATATGTCGCGTAGACGCGGATATTCTTCCACTGCACATGCCCGTTGGTGACGCGGTTGAAGCGCTCGTCCATGAGCAGGAAGGGGAACAGTACGTTCTCGGTGTAGGAAAAACCGCCGCCGTACTGCCAGTCGCCCCGCCGCCCGCGCAGCGTGGCTTCCGCGAGCGTGTAGGCGTGCAGGGAGCGGTATCCGTAGCGCTCGGTGAATCCCTGTCCCGCGCCATCGGTATACGGGTCCCCGGAGGCGTAGCGCAGTGACAGCGCATGTCCCCGCGTTTCCAGCAGACCGGCCGCGTCGGCGGCAGGCGCGGCACCGGCGCTCCCGGCGAGGGAGGCCTGCCAGCGAAGGGTGTCGGCGGGAGGGCGCCTGCGGAAGTGCACACTGCCCGCCAGGCCGGACACCGCGTCGAGCGCGGATTTCTGCAGTGTCACCGAGGCGAGGTCGAGGGGATTGACGCGCGTGAGCGGGGAGTCCATGCGATTGGGACAGGCGCTGTGATAGCGTTCCCCGTCCACCGCCACGGCAATGTCCCCGCGGCGAAAACCGTCCACCGCGATGTCCTGCGCGAAATCCACGCCGCGGCGGACGAGCGTGAAGCCCTGGCGGGTGAGGACGTCGGAAAGCGCCTCTTTGCGCATTGGGACGTCCATGCGTCCGAAAGCGATGCGATGCGCGGCGATTTCCACTGTTTGGAACTCCCAGGTGGGGAGGCTGTCCGTGTCCTGCGCATAAATGTGCGCGAAGGGAAGAAGGAGAGAGAACAGAAGGAAGGCGGCTCGTGTCATCGTACCATTTCCCGAAAGGTGCTGCGTGGTATTTGCGCGGATAATAGCAAATACATCGACGCAAGACAACAATATCTGATGACTGCGAAAAAAAACGCCCTCCCCGTTGCACAGGGGGAGGGCGTTGGATTCTGCCGGCGGTGTGTTGCTAACGAACGACAGACACCGTCGTGGATGCGATGCCGGCAGAACTGGAGAGGAGAACCCGGTAGAGGCCGGGGGCCAGGTTGGCCGTGTTGATGTTCGCGTCGTAGACGCCCGGTGCAAGCTGTCCGCGATCCGCGGTGAACACTTCGCGTCCGCTGATATCGAAAACGCGCAGTGTGACGGCGGCGTCACGCTCGACGGCGAAACGCAGGGTCGCCTGCTCTCGTGCGGGATTCGGGTAGACGGAAAGGGCCTGGACGGGCAGCGGCGCGTTGTCGCTGCGGACGGAGGTCACACCGGAGAGCGGGATGACCGTACCGTCGGGAAGCGCGGCGAAGAGACCGAACGCCTGGCCGTTCATGTTACTGGCCGGA
>JAVVFP010000117.1:0-8016 GCA_032250495.1 Bacteroidota bacterium
GTAGTCGAAGAGTATGAGACTGATTTTCTCCATCGTCCGGCCGGGCAGCTTTTCCACGTTTTTGCGTTCGAGCGTGAGCACGTTCACGGGAATCGCCTGCGGCTCGGTGGTCACCTCGTTGCCGATGACGTCACGCGCGTACAGCGTGAACTCCAGTGTATCGCCGGTCGGCAGATCGCCCTGCAGCGTGCGCCAGTTCCAGGCGATGCTGTCGGGGTAGCTGGCGTAGCCGTCGCTGTCGCGCAGGACGCGGCCGCCATCGCTGACCTGGAACTTCCATCGCTCGAGTCCCTCCTCCGCGATGATCGAGGGATAGAAGCGCACGCGCTCGGGTTTGAGCAGGCGCTGCACCTCCGTGGTCTCGATGGGCGCGAGCAGCTCCGCGTCCGTCGAAGTGAGTTCAACGCGACGGTTCTCCGCGCGTCCCTGCGCCGAGCGATTGCTCGACGGTGCCGCGGGGAGGCTGCGGGCGTCCGTCGTAATGCGGCTCGCGTCGATACCCCACACGTCGGTGAAATACGAGGCTACGGCTGCGGCCCGGGCGCGGGCGACAGAGGTGGACTCACGTCCATCGGTGGTGCCGGTGAGCGTCAGCGTGGCGGCGGGACGCTGCTGCATGCGCAGCGCCACGATGTTGAGCATGTGGTAATAGCGTTCGAGTGTGCCTTCCGGGAGAGAGGCCAGCGTGTAGGCGGCCACCTGCGAAGGAGTAAGCGTCGCGTATCGGCCTGGAATGTCGCTGCCGTTTTCTTCAAAGAAGACGTAATTCAAAAGCGGCACGGTTTCACGACCGACGATTTCCTCGATGGTGAGTCCAGCGTGCTCGGCGGTGCTGTGGATGAGCGAAAAGTCGAGGACATCGGCGCGAATGCTGGCGGAGAGCGCACCGGTAACGGCCTCCTCGCCGAGCAGAAAGTCATGCGTGATTTCGCCGTACGTCTCACGGTTGAGCAGATCGAAGCGTTCGGTGACGGAGTCGAAGTCGCCGGAGGAAGCCGTCACCTCGTACACCGCGCCTGCGGTCAGCACGATGATGTACTCACCCGTGTAGGCGTTACTGTCATGCGAGCTGAGCGTTTCGCCGCTGGTCGCGTCGCGCACGGTGAGTTTTGCTGCGAGGGGGTCGCGTGTGCTGCGTTCGCGAACGGTGCCGGAGAGCACCACCACGGCGCCTGGCGGAAACGGGTTGGGAGCTGCCTGGTAGAGATCGTAGCCGCCGAAGCCGTCTTCACGCCGCGAAGAGAAAAACACCGTGTTCCCTTCCGCGGCCAGGGTGAAGAATTCGTCGTTACCGGCGGAGTTCAGCGGTTGACCGAGATTGGTGGGTGTCGACCAGCCGTCGGACATTCTCCGCGTGACGAACATGTCCGTGCCGCCGAGACCCGGATGTCCATCGGAGGCGAAGTACAGCGTGGCGCCGTCGGAGGCGATGTAGGGAGAGACCTCGTCCTCTTCGGTATTGATTACCGGACCGGCATTGACCGGGATGCGCCAGAAGCCCTGCGCGTCGCGCGTGGAGATCCAGATATCGAGTCCCCCGACGCCCCCGTCGCGGTCGGAAACGAAGTACAGCGTGTTGCCGTCGGCGGAGATGGTCGGATGGGATTCCCAGTCGTCGGTATTGACCGGGAAGCCGAGATTCTCACCGGCACCCCATTCCTTGCCGATGAGCAGGGATCGGTAAATATCCGATTTGCCCATGCCTTCATCGCGGTCTGCCGCAGCAAAGTACAGCGCCTGTCCATCGGCCGCGATGCTCGGGGAGCCCTCGTTCATCACGGTATTGATCGCGCCCTGCACCAGCAGCGGTCGACGCCAGAAGTCCCCTTCCAGCTGGCTCTCGTAGAAGTCGCGCATGAAGGGGGAACTCGTGTTGCCGCGGGTGAACACCATGCGGAGTCCATTGGCGGTGATACTCGGGGCGAACTCGTCCGCCTCGGAATTGACGGCGGCACCGATATTGGTGATCTGCACGGGGTAGCGGCGGACGCCTTCAGGCGGCGTGCTCGCGCAGCCGGTAACGAGCAGCGCGATCAGGACGGTATGGACTAATCGGGGGTATGTCATGGCAATAAAAAAGGTGGACGTGAGACTCGTCCACCCAATATACGAATATCCGCGTTGCGAGACGCGGCCCCGGCGTCAGGTACCGGCAGGTTTTTCCTTGGTTGTCAGTATGGTGTCGATGATGCCGTATTCCTTGGCTTCTTCGACCATCATGTACTTGTCGCGATCGGAGTCCTTGGTGATTTCCTCGAGGTCTTTGCCCGTGTGCCTGGCGATGATCTTGTAGAGCTGATCGCGCGTGCGCATCATTTCGCGGGTGTAGATCTCGATGTCCGAAGCCTGTCCCTGCGTGCCACCCATCGGTTGATGAATCATGATGCGGGAATGCGGCAGGGCGATGCGCTTTTTCTCCGCGCCGCCCGCGAGCAGGATGGCGCCCATCGAGGCCGCGAGTCCGATACAGGTGGTCGAGACGTCGGAGCGAATGTACTGCATGGTGTCGTAGATGGCGAGTCCCGCCGAGACGCTGCCGCCCGGACTGTTGATATAAAGGAAAATATCCTTCTCCGGGTCTTCCGACTCGAGGAAGAGCAGCTGCGCCACGATGAGGCTGGCGATGTGATCGTCGATGGCCGTGCCGAGGAAGACGATGCGTTCGCGGAGCAGGCGGGAGAAAATGTCCCAGCTGCGTTCGCCGCGGCCCGTCTGTTCGACGACGACAGGCACGAGCTGGTCGTATGGGGGAATGGACATGCTGGACATATCCTTGATCTTGTCGGTCATATCACGCACCCTTGTTCTCTGAATCTTCCGGTGAATTATCGTCCGCGGCCGCGTCCTCTTCCGCGTCCTCTTCGATGTTCTCGAAATCGGCGTCCATCGTGCCGTCCGCGTTCACTTCTGCGGCTTCAGTGTCGGCGACGTCGGCGAGGGCGCCCATGCCTGTCTGCGAGATGTCGTCGTCGTTGATCTCCTTGATCTCGGCATGCTCCTTGAGGAAGGAGACGAGTTTTTCGACGAGGATGCCCTGCGTGTACTGCGGCGAACTCTTGTAGAATTCGATCAGGCGATCCTTCTCGATGCCCATGGCGGCGCTGTCGCGTTCCGCTTTCTCCTCAACATCGCTGTCCTCGAGTTTGATTCCCTCCTGCTCGATAATACTGTCGCGCAGGTACATCCACTTGGCCGTGAATTCCGCCTCCTGGCGGCGGCCTTTGCGGTATTCCTCCACATCGAAATCGGGCGGCATCTGCTTGCCGGGCTGGCGTTCCTGCACCTGTTTGACCCAGTCGTCGATAATGCTTTCGACCATGCTTTCCGGCGCATCGAAGGGATTGCGCTTGATGATTTCGGTGACCATGTCATTGTCGAGCTGCTGGCGATAGCGGTCCGCCCAGACTTCGACGAGGCGGTCGCGCACCATCTCACGTAATGCGTCCACCGTTTCCGCCTGTCCGTTGGTGAAGTCGGACGCGAATTCGTCGGTGAGTTCCGGCAGCGAGATGCGCTCGATGTTCTTGACGAGGATATGCGCCTTTTCGACGTGCTCGTGGTCGCCGTGCTGATGCGTCAGTTCGACGTCCTTCTCCTCGCCTTTCTTCATGTTGAGCAGTTCGGCCTTGAGATCACGGTTCATGTACTCGTCGTCGAGTTCCACCTTCATGTTCTCGTTGCGCTGTCCGGGCTTGGGATTGCCCTCGTCGTCGAGCATCTGAATGTCGACGGTGACGAGGAAATCGTCGTCGTCTGCCTTCTCGACCGCCTCGAGCGTGCGGCGGGATTTGAGGATGCCGCGAATTTCGTCCTCGACCTCCTCGTCGGTGACCTCATGCGTGAGCTGCTCGAGCTGCAGTCCCTTGTAATCCTTCGCCACCACGTCGGGTTCGGTTTCATAGCCCACCTTGATGGTGAGCTTCTCGCCCTTCTCGTAATCCATGTCGTGCAGCACCGGCTGTCCCACCGGCTTGAGATCGCGCTCCTCGATGGCTTCGCGGAAAAACTCGTTCGAGAGCTTTTCGATCACCTGGTACTCTATCGCTTCACCGAAGCGCTTCTTGATGATCTGCAGGGGCACGCGTCCGCGGCGGAAGCCGGGGATGACGATATTCTTCCCTTCTTCCCGATAGGCCTTGTCGAAATGTGGCTGCAGTTCTTCCTGCGGGACAATGATTTCCATCTCGTGCGAGACGTCGTTTTTCGAATTGATGAGAACTTCCAAGTATGCTCCTTGCTTGACGTTGTAATGTTCTGGTGCGAATGGGGGGACTCGAACCCCCACGGGACTAAGCCCACTAGATCCTAAGTCTAGCGCGTATGCCAATTTCGCCACATTCGCATACATGACGGCCTGTCGCATCGTTCCCGATACAACAGGTCGATCCTAGCTAGGTAAAATACGGGATTTTCGGGTGGGGACAAAAAGGCCACGGGGTTGTGGCATCAACCCTGAGAATCGAGTTCTTTGAGAATATCAGCAGATGCGGATTTCAACTGTCGCAGTTTGTTCTGCACGACATCCCAGACGATCTCGATGTTGATCCCGAAATACTCGTGCACGAGAATATTTCTGAGCGCTTTGATTTTGTGCCACTCAATTTCCGGATGCGACTGGAGGATTGTATCAGGGAGCTTCCCTACTGCTTCTCCGATGATCTCCAGGTTCCGTATCACCGCATCCTGGGTTTTTTCATCAGTCTCAAAATCCTCGGAAGTCATTTCCCCGACATAACTCTCGATCCGGGTGATCGAGTGCAGGATATCGTCGAGATATATCCGGGCATCACGCATAAACTGCCTCGCGTGTGATCACTGGTTTGAGGCGAGGCTTGATGCTCTGGAGCAAAACAAGATCTACTTCCCTGCCGATCGCTCGTTCAAGGTGAAATTTCAGATCCATGTATTTGTCGAAGGTCGGATGTTCCATGTCCACGACGATATCGATATCGCTCTCCGCGGTTTCATCTCCTCGCAGCATCGAACCGAACAGTCCGATGCGCCTGACGGAGAACCTTCGTGCGAAGTCATCCTTGCTCGTTCGCAAGAGTTCCAGTATTTGCGCTCGCTTCATCATGTCTTCAGTAACCGGGAAGTTGTCGGATTGAGAAAATAAAATCTGTTCCTCACACAGCCACTCTCTGGCAAAATGCTTAATTACTGTGAAAAATGCACCGGTATCCTAGTTGCCAGATATACGCGTTGCCAGCGCACAGGATTGTGCTGGTTCGAAGGTCTCCTCCTGTAAGCGTGTCCCTCCCGTACATGTCTCGACCACAATCAGCGCGACTTAGAGAAGCAGACGTATAAGCGCAGCAGATGCTTTCCCTGATCATATCTCACGATACGTCTCCGTTTGTTCCTTAAGAAAGCGCAGTTCTGCGTCGGTCAGCACGGAATAAAATGGCATGCTCCGTCTCAGTCGCAACGCGCGCGGACTATCCGAGGTGAGAAGATGTTCCAGCTGCGTTGTCGAGTATGACTCGAGAAGCTGCCTCCATTCCTCAAGGTCTCTGTCCGCCATTCCTTGGCCTTCCTTCAACAACCTGTCCAGGTACCGAAGCGCACGCTTTGTCAAGGTTGGATCACGTTCCAGCATGCCGGCAAACACACGCGCCATTCTTCGTGAGCGCTCTTCGGATTCGACGCGTGTCTGTAGCGGAAGGGAATACTCGGGCACGTTGCTCTCCCCGGATGTCCAGAGCACAATCGCGTCCACGGGAATCTCAGGCCGATCAGCGCGTGTGTACACATGGAGTTCCACGATGATATTCCACCTTTTTTCGATGTCCAATAATCTGCTGCGAATCTCTTCCGAAATCCGATTCACAGCCGTTACCGAGGCAACGAGTTCGATATCCACGGTACGGTTGCTTCCTGTCGGCCAACTCCGGATCCATGCCTCACGTGTTTCCGGCAGTTCTATCGCTGAACGCAGAGCATGCAGCAGATCCTGATACTGTTCATGTTCCCGTTCAAAAAGCTCGCGAAGAAGAGGGAGAAAAGGATTCCCCTGCACGAGTCCGTACTTGATTGCGCGACCGCTCCCAACCCTGATGACGACACCGGCCTGTTCAAGGGAGTCAAAAGCCTTCCTGGCACCGGGATGTGAAAGACCGGCTATCCTGGCGGCATCCGTCACACTGACCACGTCGCCAAGATCAAACAACAAAACCCGTAGCAAGCGGACGTGCGCAGGTGCCGCAAGGATGTCGTCAAGCGGATATCGAATGATGTTTTTCGAAATTCTCGGCGGACGCATCAGACAACATCACAAAATTCAGGTTACTATAGTTACTAATAAGCAAATATAGCTTCATTATTTGTGAATGTCAATCCCTGTCCTGTAATAACCCGTGTCCCCGTCAAACCACAGCCAAGTGACTAAGCATCTCCCTTTTAGTCAAATTTGCCGAAAATCTGTCTGATTCCCGAGCGTATTCCGGGAAAATTCGTCCACCAATTCCAAAGTTATCCGTCCAGTTTTCGGCTGATCCCGAAATGGTGGACGGATTTATCGGAATACAACAGTGGAAATAAAGAATCCTGATTCTTTCTTGCATGCATTGATTCATCAATCCGGCTATATGAAAGTTTTATAGACGTCTGATTGCAAGCCAATACTGATGATGAATTTCCCGTGAGCGCTCAGGGTCTTACATCTCCCAGAGCATACGGACGGGTACGGCGAACAACCGTTCACTAAATGCGGCAATCTGTTCACCGTCATACAGAATTACTCCTGCAGTGAATCGATCACCATTCGCTGCCTCAAGTTTCTTCAGTCCGCGGAAGTCCCTTGCGGCGACCGACGCGGCAGCTTTCACTTCGACTCCGACCACGGACGCATATCCCTGCTCCATGACGATATCGACCTCCGCCCCGTCTTTTGTCCTGAAATGCGTAAAGGCTACAGGCGCTTCGTACCAGCTGGCCTGCCTTTGCAGTTCCTGGAACACGAAGGTCTCCAACAGCTGCCCGTAAAGCCCACGATCGCGCTGCAGCGTATCAACCGTCGCCCCCAGCAGGGAGGACGCAAGCCCGGTATCGGTGACATGCAGCTTCGGGGTCTTGATCAGCCGCCGAAGGTGATTCACATGCCAGGGTGAAAGATGCTCGATGAGAAAGATGCGCTCCAGCAATGTCACGTAATCCTGTATCGTAGGCCTGCTGAGGTGAAAAGCGCTGGCCATTGCGGAGATATTGACAAGATGCGCCGTTTGTCCCGCCGCGAGACGCAGGAGACGTGGAAGAGCATCAAGCGAGCTGATTCGCGCCAGTGCGCGCACATCTCGCTGCACGATCGTCTCGACATAATCCCTGTACCAGGCATGTTTTCGATGGTACGATGGCCTGTCGATCGCAGCGGGGAATCCTCCCGACACGATGCGCTCTGCAAGACCGCTGCCCAGGCGATCGCAGCGAGCGGACAATGTGAAAGCCGCGCTGAAAACCTGATCCAGGAACTGCGAGGGTCGCTGAAGCAGCTCGTCCTGCGAGAGTGGATGCAGTCGCAGGATCTCCATGCGACCCGCGAGGGAATCCGAAAGATCGGGGAGGAGCAGGATGTTTGTCGAACCGGTCAGGATAAACCTTCCCGGAACGCGCTCACGGTCTATCTCGGATTTGAGCGGAAAGAAGATCTCCGGGACACGCTGCACCTCATCAATGATGACGCGCTCCGGCAGATTCAGCACAAAACCTGTTGCATCGTTCTGTGCGGCTTCACGCTGAACCTCATCGTCGAACGTGATGTACGTGTAGTTTTTCTCGGAAGCTATCATTCTTGCCAATGTGGTTTTGCCGCATTGTCGGGGTCCATGCAGCAAAATCACAGGCGAATCCACCAACGCCTCCTCTACCCTCCTCATCGAAAATCGGCGCAGCAACTCCATGTCTATCCGGCAGCCGTGAATCCAATAATCATAGATACAAAACACTGCGACCAAATGAAAGGTTACGGTGCGTCTATTTGCAACCTTACGTTGCGTCTCATAGTAATGCCGGGATGCGGGT